>JAPPDN010000702.1 GCA_028824575.1 Candidatus Poribacteria bacterium
AGTGCATCCAAGAAAGATGAAGAAATAGGATCCGATATTTATGTCATGAGTGCTGAAGGAAAAGGGTTGAGGCGGCTCGCAGATACATCTGCCAGTGTCTGCGCATGGTCGCCGGATGGGAAAGAGATCGCTTTTATTCCACCTGGAGATGCTGTCGGGGGTACTGCGCTCTTCAGTATTGACATAAATGGCAAAAACATGCGTCAACTCACCCGGTTGTATAAAGGGTGGACATTAATCACTTCACCGGTATGGTCCCCGCGTGGCAAATGGATTGCCTATATTTTGACTCAAATGCCAGAAGCATTGGTCGAAAGATTGCTCGGAGGGGAGCGGATTCCGGCAGATGAAGTTTCCGCTAACGCGGTCCTCTGTATCGCCAATACAGAAGACGTTGGGGGTGGGGAACCCATCGAAATGCCAAGAGGATTAGTACCTGGTCATCTTCAGTGGATGCCGGAGGAATTTCTCTCTGTATCCCCGAGTGCGGAGAAGCAGATAACGCTTTGGGGGACACTCAAGCAGGCAGAGCATACTTCCAAGTAGCTGCCGCGTTATAGGAGGGATTTGATGAATATGAAACGCTTGCGATCTTATGTAGTATTAGGGATGGTGTTATTGCTAAGTAATGGTTTGTTCGTCCACAGCGGCTGGGCAGCTGAGTGGGACATCCTCTCTTTTGTTTCCGAAAAAGGTGGAGACAGTCCTATCATTCTCATGAATACCGACGGAGAGATACTCCAAAAATTGGCAACCGATCCGGGAAAGCCATCCCAATTCACTTGGTCTCCCAGTGGGCATTCGATTGCCTATGAGTCTTGGCACGGTGGGAACCTTGATATTTATGTAATGGATGTCGGAACAGATGAACACCGTCAGTTGACTTTTGACGGTAACAAGGATCGGTTCCCTGCATGGTCTCCGAACGGGAGATGGATCGCCTTCGTCTCGGAGCGTACGGGGAGCGCGAACATCTATAGAATGGATACGAATGGAGAAAATATGAAGCAACTCACCAAGCAAGAAGGTTGCCGCCGTCCCGCTTGGTCTCCAGACAGTCAGTGGATTGCCTTTAGTTCAGAACACACTCTTTACGTGATGGGTGCTGGCGGTAGACAGTTGAGAGAACTCGCATGGGCTACGCGCTTCACCAATTGTTCATGGTCACCCGATGGCAAGCAAATCGCTTTTAGGTCAAATGCTGCGAATGGGAGTAGCGAAGTTTTCAGCATTGACGTAAATGGAAAGAACCGCCGCCAACTGACGCAATCGAACCGAGGAGAAGACATCTCCGACCCTATGTGGTCGCCGAGTGGAAAATGGATCGCCTATATCCTGGGGCGGATCCCAGCAGGCGGGGCACCGGTAGATCAAATTAGGGCTGACGGGGTTATCAGTGTTATTGATACGATAGACGGTGCGGATAGCAAACCGATTGAGGCAACAAGAGGATTGCCCAAACAGTCTCTTCAGTGGGTGCCAAAACAGTTGCTCTCTGTATCGCCAAGTGTAGAGAAGCAGACAACGTTATGGGGAGTGCTCAAGCAGGCAGAGCATACTTCCAAGTAGCTGCCGCGTTATAGGAGGGATTTGATGAATATGAAACGCTTGCGATCTTATGTAGTATTAGGGATGGTGTTATTGCTAAGTAATGGTTTGTTCGTCCACAGCGGCTGGGCAGCTGAGTGGGACATCCTCTCTTTTGTTTCCGAAAAAGGTGGAGACAGTCCTGTCATTCTCATGAATACCCAAGGCGCGATACTTGAAAGGTTGACAACCGATCCGGGAAAGCCATCTAACTTCGCCTGGTCTCCCAATGGACGTTCGATTGCTTATGATTCCTGGCAAGGTGGAAACTATGATATTTACGTGATGGATGTGGCAGCAAATACACACCGCCAGTTGACTTTTGATGGTAACAAGGACTTGGGCCCTGCGTGGTCTCCGAATGGGAAATGGATCGCTTTCGTCTCGGACCGTACCGGGAGCGCGAATATCTATAGAATGGATGCAAATGGTGAAAACGTGAGGCAACTCACGAACCGAGAAGGCTGCCGCCGCCCCGCTTGGTCGCCAGACAGCCAATCGATTGCCTTTGCTTCAGAAAGTGCTCTTTACGTGATGGATGCTGGCGGTAGACAGTTGAGAGAACTCACAGTGTCTACGCGCTTCTCTGACTGTTCATGGTCACCTGATGGCAAACAGATTGCTTTTATCTCATCTGCTGCGAATGGGGGCTGGGAGGTTTTTGGCATTGATATAAACGGAAAAAACCGGCGCCAACTCACGTGGTCGAACCAACCGGTATTCATTTGGGATCCTGTGTGGTCGCCGAGTGGAAAATGGATCGCCTATATCGTGGGTCCGATCCAAGCAGGAGGGGCAGGGATAATAAATCAAATTAGGACTAACGGGGTCGTCAGTGTTGTCAATACGATAGACGGTGCGGGCGGGAAACCGATTGAGGCAACAAAAGGATTGCCAAAACAATCTCTGCAGTGGGTGCCAAAACAGCTTCTCTCTGTATCCGCAAGTGCAGAGAAGCAGATAACGTTATGGGGAGCACTCAAGCAAGCAGAAAATGCCACAAGGTAGATACCGCATATCGAAGAAATTCATTGCAATTTCCACGTATCTCTTGTATTTTAAACTGCTAAGGAGGATAGAATGAGATTTGCTATTTTGATGATTGGAGGTATTCTCCTATTCCAGACATTGCCTGTCTCCGCTGGGACGTTCCTTGAGACATTTGATAACTTTAACTTAAAAGATTGGGAAGAAGTTAGCGAACGGAATGCGCCTGCTGGCGAGTGGCGTGACCTTAATGGCGAACTCCACGCAGAAAGTAAGGATAATGCAATCCGAATGTTAGTTATCAAAGATGCAGCGTGGCACGATTATGAGGTGGAATTAGATGTCATGCCGCTTGTCAGACACGGACGCGGGCACATTGTAATTGCCGCCAGAGTTAATCAGACATACGCTGTCATTTTTGCGATCGGGAATATCTTCTGGAACACACCTTCACCGATAGTTTCGGGTGTTGTTTTAAATTTGCCTATGGGACAGATAGTAGGACTCCCGCTTTTCTTTCCCAGAATAGATAAATTTTTTAAGATGGAACTTGCCGAATTAAATGAAGTGTTCAACAGACTCGCGAGAGAGGAGGTCCAAGAAGAGATTTTGAAAGAGGGGGCAAGTATGAATTGCACAACGGTTTTACCACGCTCTTTTCTGAAAACAAGGGAGTGGAGTCATTTAAAACTGCGTGTTGACCAAGAACGGTTTACACTCTCGGTTAATGGAGAGGATGTTCTATCTTTCACTTGTCTCTTTGACAACTTCGCTTTCTTGGAGGAGGACCTTAATGTTGGTAGTGTCGGTTTCGGCCTTGCCGGATATACCGCTCGATTTGACAATCTCAAGATTACCGGTGAAGATGTGCCAAACCACGGCAATTTGTCGGTCCAACCGCAAGGCAAACTAACAGGGACGTGGGGGCAAATCAAGTCGGAGCAGTGAGAAAAATAAGAAGATAGTCATGAGGTCCATACGAATCTTTTTCATTTTTAGTCTGATGTTGTTATATGGAAATATTTGTTCTGTCTTTAGCGAGGCACCGGACACAGCGAAAATAGTGTTTAGTTCTTTTCGTGATGGCAACACTGAAATCTACCTCATGAATCCAGATGGAAGTGAACAGGTGAACTTGACGCACGCCCCTTCCGATGATTTTTTCCCTGTCTGGTCACCCACAGGCGAGCAAATCCTCTTCGCCTCAGATCGAATTCGCGTTCACGACTTATACCTCATGGATCCGGATGGCGCAAACGTCAGGCGGGTTTTCAGAAAGGTCGCACACAGAGAACACCCAACATGGTCGCCTGATGGAAAAAGGATCGCTTACGAACGCGTTGAATTTGATGAGCGTTGGATCTATATTGCTAACATAGACGGTACAAATGAAGAACGAATAATCCTTGGTCGGTACCCCGCATGGTCGCCCGATGGCACCGAAATAGCGTTTTTCACCGGACTTGCTGGGCACACCCGAATTTGGCTTTTCAATCTTCGCACACGGCGGCAAAAATCGCTGCTTCCTGACGATGCGATCCAGTGGATGTGGTATCCGGCATGGTCGCCTTCCGGGGCTAAAATCGCTTTTGCTTGGCTAAATCACTTTCCATTTATAGGTTTTGTTGAGCGTCAGACAATTTATATTGTAAATCGTGATGGTACAGAGATTGAGCAGATTGTTGATGAAGCCGGTCCCAGAGCGAATGAGCCAGCGTGGTCGCCAAGTGGGGATACGCTGCTTTATTCCCAGCGTCTCGAAAATAACCGTTCCCAGATTTTCAAAATCGCTTTGGTTGGCGGGGACCCAGTGCAACTGACGCAAATCAATTGGAATTATGGCGGGGATTGGTTTGATCCGGCGTATACGTTACCCGTTTCACCACAACCACAGTTGCTAACAACGGTATGGGGAGAAATGAAGAAGGGAAACTGAAGTAGTTCTTTCGGAGGTTTCTATGCTGCGATATAAGTGTTTATCTGTTTTATGTATACTAAGTGTGGTAAGCGTTTGCGATGTCTGGGCAAAAGCACCTGAGACCGCCAAAATTGTGTTTACCTCCTTACGAAATCACGATCGCGAAATCTATATTATGGATGCTAACGGACAGAAAGAAATCAACCTCACCGAACATCCAGCAGACGATATTCAACCGACTTGGTCACCGACAGGTGAACGCATCCTTTTTGTGTCAAACCGAGAAGGCAAGCACGACCTATATCTAATGAAACCAGATGGAAGTGATATCAAGCGTGTATTTGAGGAAAAGTCGCACCGTGTCGCCCCTATCTGGTCTCCAGATGGGAAACGGATTGCCTATGTACACAACGGACTTCAACAGACGCTAAATATTGCTACAAAAGATGGAAAAGATGTTGAGGTGTTGACAACTGTAGACGATCTTCTCTATGTCAATCTTGCTTGGTCTCCAGATGGCACACAGATTGCCTTCGATAATGTCGTCCGGACGAGTAGAACACATATTGTTAATTTGCAGACGCGAACGGTGGAGCCGCTACTTCCAGAACTTCACTTTGTAATATTCAACGTCGAGTGGTCTCCGAATGGGAAACAACTTGCGTTCGCTGGCATGGAGTGCGTTGAGAACCAAGCGTGTCGTTTTAGAGGCTTTGATGATCTAACAGTGTATGTTGTTAATACGGATGGTACAGGTTTAAAACAGGTGGTCGTTAAAGAGGATTTCGGTGCTGATTATCCAGTGTGGTCTCCACGCGGGAATGCCTTGCTTTATCAACGAAAAGTTAAAGGTCTTCTTGGCAATTTCGATGAAACACAACTCTTCAGACGCATATTTGGTAATGATAAGCCGAAACAACTGACTGCCATCAGTCGAAATTTGTATGCGGATTGGTTTGATCCGGCGTATGCGTTGCCTGTTTCACCACAACCGCAGCTGCTAACAACGGTATGGGGAGAAGTGAAGAAGGAAAACTGAAGTAGTTCTTTCGGAGGCGTATATGATGCGATATAAGTGTTTATCTGTTTTATGTATACTAAGTGTGGTCATATTATACACAAGCGTTTGTGATGTCTGGGCAAAATCACCCGACACCCCAAAAATAGCGTTTACCTCCTCTGGAGATGCGAATCGAGACATCTATTTAATGAATCCAGACGGGACAGAATGGGTAAACCTCACGAACCATCCAGCGAGTGATATACACCCCGCATGGTCTCCGACGGGTGAACAAATCCTGTTTGCCTCAGACCGCGACCGATTTCCGCGGAGCTGGGACCTGTATCTGATGGACGCAGACGGTTCAAATGTCAGGCGTGTATTCGGTAAATCAAAGGGTAGATCCGGTGGAAAGTGGTCGCCAGATGGGAAACGGATTACTTATACCTCCCTTGAAAAAGGAGAATGGCACGTCTATATTGCATCAATGGATACCAAAAAAGAGACGCGCGTGGCGTTCGGTGGAAGTGGTGATTGGTCACCAGATGGAACAAAGTTAGCAATTATTGTCGGTTGGCCAAAGCGTATGCGGATTGTGATGCACAACCTTCAGACAGGTAAACAAAAATTTGTTTTTCCGCCCGAAGCACGTCCTTCATGGATGGGAGGAGGCATAACATGGTCCCCAATAAACAACAAACTCGCGTTTTCTTGGCTCCATCGCGTACCACTCGAGGACTTCGTTGAGACAGAAACGGTCTATACTGTTAACCCAGACGGCACAGACCTCCAACAGATTGTCGCTGAAGAAGGACTCGCCGCAATCTCGCCGATCTGGTCACCTCATGGCGATGTACTCCTTTATGAAAAACTGAGCGCAGGCGCAAAATCGAGAATCTTCAAAGTTGACGTAGCTGGTGGACCACCCGTGCAGCTTACTGAACCGGGTTTCCATCTTTTGGGAGACTGGTTCGATCCAGAATTCGCGCTGCCCGTCTCACCACAACCGAAGTTGCTAACGACGCAGTGGGGAGAAATTAAAAAGGAATAGGTTCTCATTGCTTACGTTTTTAGTAGAGTTTGGACAATACAAGAATCCTTAGAATATAATCCAGAGTTTAGTACATTTTAAAGAAACCGAACAAAGCGGAATACTTAAGATGAGACACGCATTGCGGTACACAGTATTATGGGGTATGTTGATTCTATTGGTTGGAAATGTCCAAGCGGCTGGAACCGGAACACTTTCTTTTTCCACCAACCCTCGGAGCCCTGACCTCTATCTCGTAGATAGTACAGGGCAGAATCTTCGGAGACTTGTGACCGATAACATAAATAAGAAAGCACCCGCTTGGTCGCCGGATGGACGTTTTTTTGCCTATGTATCCAACCATGATGGAGATTCTGACATCTATATAATGGATGTTAGAAACAAGACATCCCGCCAATTAACAAACCATCCCGACACGGACTTATCGCCAGAATGGTCACCCAATGGAAAATGGATTGCCTTTGTCTCTAACCAAACAGGTGATTTGGATATCTACAGAATAGATGTAGACGGTTCAAATCTGATGCGATTAACAAAATGGGGAAATAACAAATATCCGGCTTGGTCACCGGACAGCCAATGGATTGCTTTTGTCTCTTCTCGAAATGAGAAGCAGTCTCTCTATATAATGAATGCTGATGGAAATAGGGTAAGGCAACTCGGAGAAGCATCTTTCAAGTGGGGTGGATGTACTTGGTCCCCTGATGGAACACAGATTGCGTTTTCAGACTGGGATCCTGAAGTAGAAGGGATAAACATCTTCATCGTTGACACGGATGGAAAAAACAAGCACCACCTAACCCGAGAAGAAGCAAAGGATCTTCTCTTCGATCCAAAAGTACCACTCGCTTATCGACCTACGTGGTCGCCTGATGGTCATGGCATTGCCTATATTTTGGAATATCTATGTGTACCTAAACCCGAAGATCCCCAAAAAGATAGAAAGATCATCTTTCCTCTGGTGCCTCGTGGCGGTGTCATCTGCATCGCAAATGCCCTTGATAAAGATAGAGAAAAACTTCTTTTAGGAACACAAGCAGTGGCAACTGATCTATCTCCTACATGGGTGCCGGAGACTTTTTTCTCTGTTTCACCACAACCACAGTTGCTAACGACGCAGTGGGGAGAAATTAAAAAGGAATAGGTTCTCATTGCTTACGTTTTTAGTAGAGTTTGGACAATACAAGAATCCTTAGAATATAATCCAGAGTTTAGTACATTTTAAAGAAACCGAACAAAGCGGAATACTTAAGATGAAACAGGCATTGCGTTATACGGTATTATGGAGTATATTGATTCTATTAGATGATAGCGATTATCCGATTTTTTTCAAATTATGCACCCTTTGCTCCTAAAAATTGTCTCTTTAATAATGTAGCAACTTGCGTTAAAGATAATTGATCATTGGAAACGCTAAACTTTTTTCAAACTCACGTTAAGAAAATGAGTCAAGGAGGAATTCGTCAAGATGAAACACGCTTTTGTTTATATGATGTTAGGGGTCACCTTGCTGGTAAGTAATGTTTTGCTTGTTAAAAATAGCCAGGCAGATGAGACCGGGACAATCTCTTTTGCTTCCTACATCCGAAGCCCTGACCTCTATCTCGTAGATAGCACAGGTAAGAATCTTCGGGAACTCATAACCGATGACAGAAATAAGCGTTCACCGACCTGGTCGCCAGACAGACGTTTTTTTGCCTATCAATCCAAAGACGATAGGAGTGTTGATATCTATGTGATGGATGTCGAAAGCAAGACATCCCGCCAATTGACAAATCATCCCGAGAGGGACCTGTCGCCTGTGTGGGCACCCAATGGCAAATGGATTGCGTTTGTGTCTAACCGAGCCGGTGATCTACATATCTACAGAATTGATGTAGACGGTTCAAACTTAAAGCGGTTGACAAAACGTGGAGACAACCAAAATCCCGCTTGGTCACCAGATAGTCAGTGGATCGTCTATGATTCCTATCAAGGCGGAGATCATCGTCCAGGCGGCGTTCCGGGAAGACATTTCCTCTATGTAATGAACGCTAATGGGGCAAGATCAAAGCAACTCTTAGAAGATCTAAACATATCCGGATGCACTTGGTCACCTGATGGAAAGCATATTGCTTTTGCTTCCGGGAATATAGGCGGTGAAGGCGTGAATATCCACATCATTGATGCCGATGGAAATAACCGCCGCACGTTAACCAGAGTGGGTCCAAATGCGACGGCGAGACATCCAGCGTGGTCGCCCGATGGCGAATGGATTGCCTATCTTTTCGTAGTTCCGCCAGTATTGAATCATGGTCAAGCAATTCCAATCGCTGAGGCTTTTCGAAACAATGTCATCAGTGTCATAAATACTGACGGTGAAGACGCAGAACAACCGCTTGAGGCAACACGCAGATTGTCGACCGCTCCTGTGTGGGTCCCAGAGACTTTCTTCCCAGTTTCGCCCCAACCACACTTATTATCAACGCAGTGGGGGAAAGTGAAAAAATAGCCGTTCTTATGCCTACATAGGACTTCCACAAACACCCGTACCGAATACGTAGGACTCATGGAAAAATTAGGTGAGTCCTACTTACATTTAAAAAACACTTCCGAAAGATCCTATCCTGTCCGACTTATCTTGGCAGCATCTTCCCAAATTCTCCGGTATCAAATTTTTTTCAAATCATGCACCCTTTCCGCCTTAAAATTGTATCATTAACATTTTGAATGTAAACACAATCACGTTTATGCTTTAATCAGGGAGAATGCTGATGGTGGAAAACGATATTCAACTGATTCATAGAGTTTTATCGGGTGATGAAGCGGCATTTAGTGCTTTAGTCCGAAAGTACCAAAAGAGCGTTCACGCGCTTGCGTGGCGGAAGGTTGGCGATTTTCACATCGCTGAAGAGATTGCGCAAGATGCTTTCCTCCAAGCATACAAGAACCTCGCGACGCTGAGGAATCCGAGTCAGTTTGCTGGATGGCTTTATGTTATTGCCAATAACCTTTGCAAGCGGTGGCATCAAAGCAACAAACCTGCGATGCAATCCCTGGAGGCCACATCTGTAGCAGAGGTAGGGAGATCTTCTTATAAACGTTACGTATCGGAGCAACGGGAGGCGGAAGCCGTGGAACATCGCTACGAAATCGTCAAAGAACTTCTGGAAACACTGCCGGAGAGTGAACGCACAGTGGTGACACTCCACTATCTCGGTGAAATGACAACGAAAGAGATTGGCAATTTCTTAGGGGTATCGGTGAACACCATAAAAAGTCGGCTTCGCCGGGCACGGGAGCGTTTACAAGCCGAAGAGCACCTGATTAGCGAAACGCTCGGAAGCGTCCAGATGCCCGCCAATTTCATTGAGCGTATTATGCAGCAAGTCGCCGACATCAAACCGACACCACCTTCGGCTGGAAAACCGTTGCTACCCTGGATCGCTTTTGGCACCGCTGCTCTTCTTATAATGCTGATGATCGGTGTCGGGTCCCAATACCTCGCTCGTTTCCAGAAACCTTACAACTTGAACGCCGAATCGGAAACCACTGTTGAAATCATTGACGCGCCTATTGTTATTGATACACAGGCGGAACCGGATCTGCGGAACCAAGCCGGACGTTCTGATACCACGGGTAGGGACAGAGGTACCGGTGTGCAAGTTTCAGAACCTGTTGTCCCAGTCGCCGCGCAGATAGAAAAAGGACCACTGACAACACCACAGCAGTGGAAACCAGCGAGCGTACCAGCGAGCGGACCCGTAGGCGGCTTACTGGCAAGTTCAAACGGTGATATCTACGCCGCTTCGCGTCTCGGTATCTATAGATTAACGCCAGATACACGGGCATGGGCGTTCCTCAGCCCTGCAACCTTGAAAAGTTCTACAACTTTGAAGGCACCCGTCGGGATACCGATGGCGGAGCGAAACGGGACCCTTTATCTTGTTTCTGGCGATGAAGTCCTTATTTCAACCAATAGAGGCGAGATGTGGGAGCCAGCTGGCACCGCTCCCAAAGGTGTTGCTGTCGCATTGGCAGTAACGGATGAAGCCTTGTACCTCCTGCTGAGAGATAAAGGTGTTTTTCGATCTGAAGATATGGGACAGCAGTGGATACCCCTCGGTGCTGAAGTGATGGATAGAAGCATCTCTGCTTTGGCGACTATTGAAAACACCGTGTTTGTCGGAACAAATCAGGGGCTCTACCGTATCAATCCAACGCATAATTCGGCAATGGATATGTGGGAAAAATTACCGCTAACGACCACTAAAGCTATCCACTCCTTAGCAACCGCTGAAAACAACCTCTATGTCGGAACAGGCCCCGACTTCGGTGCCTCAAGCGAGGAAACGCGGGAACAGGTATCCGCCGAGGTATCCGCCGGGCGACCCGTGTGGGAAATTTTCCGGTCAACCGATTTCGGCGATTCGTGGACCGAAATCACACCGACAACCAAACCAGCCTTGACGTGGCTATCGCCGGGCATTAAGGTCCTTACTGCTGGAAAAACGCTTTGGGCATTGGGATACACTGGATTCCAATGCCGATCGACTGATGCTGGTGAAACATGGACATACCATGGATACAAAAAATTGGATCCGCTTTCAATGATGAATTCGTTTATGCTGAGTGTATTCCCTGCTGTTGGTGTGGACGAAAATATCCTGTTCAAAGCCAGCCCTTTTGGGCTTATCCGTTCAACCGATGCTGGCGAATCGTGGCATCCGTTTATGACAGGCATGGTGGGAACCCAAATATCTAACTTAGTCGCATTCAAAAACGCACTCTACGCCTATACCGGTACAAATATCACGAAATCCACCGACGGTGGGATGTCCTGGAGAAACCTGCGATTCACCCCTGATCAATTAACGCCAGAATTAGGATCGGCATTGGAGGTCGGTCTTCTACTCAGTTCTTCGCAGCTGGCAATTTCTGACGATAAACTCTACTGCCTCGGCAGCGCAGTTGCCGCAAACATAGAAGAGGCACAGCATCGCATCTTCCATCTTTCCCAGAACGGCGGTGCGCTGGTACTTATGTCGGAAGCTCCTGTTTTTGGTGAAAATCTTTCTATGGAGCCGCCAAAAACTGCATCACAAGGAAAGTCGGAAAAAAATAGACCCGACGATGCCCCTAACGATCCTCAAAAAGCCGATGAATCGACAGACACAACCCGCGAGTCCATAGCATCTCACAGTGCTTTTGCAGTCAGCGGCGGAACGTTCTATGTGGAATATCAGCGGCGGCTCCTGCGGTGGAGACGCGGCGAACTTGAATGGTTCAACACTGGATTGATAGACACTGGCACAGCAGTTGGCGATAAGAGCCATAATGATTCTGCCCATGCATATCACGG
>JAPPDN010000748.1:0-5770 GCA_028824575.1 Candidatus Poribacteria bacterium
GAAACCCGCGATACCGGTCTATCACAACGGGTTTCCACGCCGGGGTCCCCACCCGTTACTGGGAAGGGGCGTCACACACCGGGTACTGGGCAGCGACAACGCGCCACAACGCCTGTAGCACCCACACAGCGGACGCACGTCCCACAGGTCCCGACACAGGAAACAGAGGACACCGAACAAGCACCGGAAACCGTTGACACTTCGGAAGCGCAAGCCCCATCCATGCCGACTGAAATCGTCGTACAACCCCCGCAGCAGGAGATTCCTGACGGCGTAAACCTCAGTCTACTCGACTTTGAGAATGTCCAACTCAAGACGAACCTCTTTAAAACGTATATCGTCGCTGAGGCGGAAGACAAGATCTTCTTCATCGACCAGCACGTCGCTGCCGAGCGTGTGCTTTATGAACGCTTCGTCAACCAGATGCAAGCCGACGGGATTCCTGTGCAAGGGTTACTACTGCCAGTCACACTTGAAGCCACGCCGCAGCAGCTCAGTGCCTTGAAAATTCACGGTGACATCTTCGAGAAACTCGGTTTTGATCTGGAAGAGTTCGGTGGCAATACAATCCTGATTCGGGCGATTCCATCGCCGCTACCAACTCGCGCCGCCGCACAGACCGTCACTGATCTACTCGACAAACTCCCTGAAGCACCGCATACCGAGGTGCAACTCCCGGAAGCCATCGACAACGCTTTGATAACGCTCGCATGCAAATCCGCTGTCAAGGCAGGCGATACATTGGATATGAAGGAGATGATGAACCTCATCAAGGAGTTATCGCAAGCGAAACACCCGTTCAATTGTCCGCACTCGCGGCCAATCATCGTCGAAATGGGACGCGATGAATTAGAACGCCGCTTCCATCGGTAAGGAGAACAGAAATGACTAAACCCATTATCGTTGTCTGCTCCTTTTTTGCCGTTTACGCTATATTGACCAGTTACAACGGCGTGCCGATTGACCATGATCACGCCCTCGTGTTCATTATCGCACACGATGAGAGTGTCAACGACGCTAACAATTATGCCGGTATCACGCAAAAAAAGTGGGAGATATGGCGCAGCAAACAGGGCGATATCCGCCACCTACCAAGATATGTCCGCGAACTTCCGGGCGACCCCAAACTCAATCCGCTCAAGGATCCAAAAGTCGATATTACCATCATCAAACGCTACTATTATGACACGCTCCAAAGAAAATGGCACGCCTGGGACATCCACCCTGCACTCCAACTAATTTATGTCGATTTCGCTACATTGGTTGGGAGAGAGGCGGTAAAGGAGGTACAGAAACTCGTCGGTGTTGCAGCGGATGGTCAATGGGGGATGGGCACGGCGGATGCGGTTAGAGCGTTCAATGCCGATTTTGAAGCCAAACGTTCTCAGAACCCAGACTACGCGTGGGAAGTGTTCCTCCAATTTGATGCCCAAAAACGTGCTGTTTTCCAATCGCTGGCAAAAGAGAATCCAGAGAAATACGCCGACTACCTCCAAAAGTGGCTCAAACGCTCAGATACCTTGAAAACCTACATGCAACCGGTTTTGACAGGTAAAAAATAGTGAAAAGGGAAGAGTATTTCTCTGCAAGTTATCTCAGAGATTGTCGGCGAGAAACCTATAAGGGTCAATTTAAAAAGAAAAACCGCCTCGGACACAGGCCCGGTAGGTTCGGTTTTGCGGCGTATTCGCCCAAATGCGATCTGCATTCCAACCGAACCGGATTTTACGCGAAAACCTTGAAGTCTTCAAAAACCTCTTCAGTCCCGTAGGGTTTATTTGCTTGGGTATTTCTTCATTATGTCTATAGCAGCATTTGGCAAAAAAAGATCTAAGCCCTGTAAGGGCGGCATGTTTATTTGACTTTTGCCTTTATATATGTTATACTTATAGCATGTTATGTTAGCAATCTAAAAAACTAACAATCAAGCAACCCGTGAGAACAATTGAAAGTCAATATCCAAAAAATTACACTTCTCCTTTTTTTTTCACAACGGAGACTCAGCACAAAAACGCCTCTAAATCCTTACAGCAACTGGGTTCTACACGATAACCACTATACACCAAATGTTACACTGGTGTAACATTTTTAAGGTAATTTTCATTGAACAGTTTACCTTTTCAAGAAAGGAACCTTTGACAACGGAATACCGACGGCTTCGACAGCTTTGCCTAAAGAATGAGACCGCAAAATCCTTACACAAAAACCTGAGAATAGATCAACACTTATCAAAAATCTTACACTTTCCATGGTAACTTTCTAACCTGATCGGTAACTTTTTTAGCGCAGGTCGCATCGGAAGCTTCAACACAAAATATCAAACGAACAAGGCACTATCATCCTATCATGACTCCATTATGATATTCGCGTTGAACCGAGACACGGTCAGGAGTTATGGCTATCTAAAAATATCATTATTTCGGAAAAACGTTCACTATTTCCTGTAGGAAGGTTTTCAATTCTGAGTGTCTTCGGAAACTGATGATGAAAACGACACGCCTATACCTCATCACCCTACTTTTAACTTTTCTCCTCTTGCTGCCAAGCGCAACCGCTCAAGATTATACAAAATGGGGTTTACCTGATGGTGCGACAATGCGTCTCGGCAAAGGTAGCATAGGAAATATCGCTTTCTCACCGGATGGCACCCGGCTTGCCGTTGGCAGTGCTATCGGGATTTGGATTTACGATGTGCGTCCCGGCAAAGAAAAAGAACTTGACTTGATCGCTGGTCACACGCAGTCAATCCTATTCATAGCATATTCTCCAGATGCCAGTACAATCGCGGCGGGTAGCACCAACGATGGAACAGTAAACCTGTGGAATGCTGTCACGGGGGAATTCCAAATGACGCTTGAAGGACATACGGACGTTATCTATTCTATCGCGTATTCCCGGGATGGTAAAACACTTGCCACTGGCAGCCGAGATTATACTGCCTGCTTGTGGGACGCAGAAACTGGCAAGCTCAAAACTACACTTTCAGAACATTCAGATGATGTCCTGTCTGTAGCATTTTCCCCGGATGGTAAAACACTTGCCACTGGCAGCCGAGATCATACTGCCTGCTTGTGGGACGTCCAAACAGGCACACACAAAATCACAGTAAAAGAACACACAAGAAGTGTCAATGATGTAGCGTTTTCCCCAAATGGTGAAACGCTTGCCACTGTCAGTTATGACGACACAGTGCGGTTGTGGGACGCAATGACTGGACAACACAAAAAAACACTGAGACGACCCACAGACGGGTTCCATACCGCAGTGTATTCCCCGGATGGCAAAACAATCACTACTGGGAGCTGGGACGGTACAGTGCGGTTGTGGAACGCATACTCAGGACAGCACAAAGCTGTCCTGAGAGGACACACAGCTCCTGTCAATTTTGTAGTGTATTCCGCAGACGGTAAAACAATTGCGACCGCAAGTGCAGACGACACAGTCCGGTTATGGGACGCAAAAACAGGGAAACACATGACGACGTTCTCAGGATATACGCGGTCCATATCCGCCATAGCGTATTCACTCGACGGTGGAACTATTGCCAGCGGCGGTTTCACGGAAGGACGAGGGACATTACAACTGTGGGACGCAAAAACTGGCGCGCACAAAACCACACTTTCAGAGCATATGCGTGATGTCTTTGCTGTAGCGTATTCCCCGGATGGCAAAATGATCGCTACGGGTGGTCGGGATGGAAGGTTGCGATTATCGAACGCACACACTTGGGAACACATTACCACACTCACAGGACATACGAGTTTTATCTATGCTGTCGCATTTTCGCCAATTGCGCGCACGCTTGCAACCGCCAGCCGGGACACGACCGCGCGCTTGTGGGACGCACAATCTGGAAAACGCATCGCTACACTCACGGGACATACGGGGTCAGTCCTGTCTATAGCGTATGCCCCAGATGGTACGACCCTCGCAACTGCGAGTGCCGACGCAACAGTGCGGTTGTGGGATCCACAAACAGGCAAACACATTACGACTTTTCCCAAAGTTCAAGGTTCGGTCATGTCGATAGCCTATTCCCCGGATGCCGAAACGCTTGCTACTGGCCTTTTCGGCGGCAACAACCCCGCAGTGTGGTTATGGGACGTGAGCACCGAAAAGCACATCGCTACATTCTCTGGACATACAGGTGTTATCCGTTCCATAGCATATTCTCATGATGGCACCAAAATAGCGACTGGCAGTGAGGACAAAACAGTGCGGTTGTGGGACGCAAAAACAGGAACACACCTTGCCACATTCTCAGGACATACAGGACCTGTTACTTCTATGGCATTCTCGCCAGATAGAAACACACTCGCCAGCAGTAGCAACGATGGCACGATTCTGTTGTGGAAAATACGTTAGTTGCCTCGCAAAATTATCCACTACTTTCCTTTGTTCTCCTTATTTCGTAAACCTCTCCTCATTGACTTAACCACCAACCTTAACATATCACGGCGGACGCAAACTTTTGCTGGCAAGCTAAAGCGTACGGATTTGACTGGAAGGCGTTAAAAATAATTTTTTCTGAATTATGCCACCATTTTTCCCGAACCCGCGTCACTATATATTGAGACGACAACGATCAAGGTATCCTTCTTAACTTCGTCCCTAAATCATGCACCTTTGTTACATAACTCGCGTCTTTATATACAAGCGAAGAAAAATACGCTTTCTGGAGTTTTTTGGTAAAAAACGGAGATGTTACATTAATCCTATGAGAAAATTTGATTGACGCTGAGGAATCGCTCGATGTTTTTAGTGCTACTGAGGCGTGAGATTCTCGCGCATCTGATAACATTTCGTTTTGCAATTACGGTGATCGTCTGCCTGCTGCTCGTTGTCATAACCACGCTCATCAGAATTGACGATTACGAGCAACGGTTGGCGGGTTACAATACCGCCAGGAATGTCCACCGTGAAGCACTTCTGTCCACCCGAACCTATTCTGATTTGAGACCAAAGATTGATCGTTCTCCTAATCCATTAAGCATTTTTAACGCTGGTATGGACGACCGGCTTGGCAATACACTGCGGATTTATTACACGAGCGTCCCACTCCTTTGGGATGCCGAGTCCCACGGCTCTGGTAACCTTTTCATTGATTATTTTTATCGAATTGACTTAGTCTTTATTTTCCAATTTGTCCTTTCTCTACTCGCGTTGCTGTTCGCCTACGATGCGATTGCTGGGGAACGCGAAGCCGGCACATTGCGGCTCACAATGAGCCACCCGGTAAGCCGAAGTGCTATCTTGGCAGCGAAATACTTTGGCGCGATGATCTGTTTGGTTTTTCCGCTCATCATCAGTTTCGCTATTGCCTTAATATGGATCGTCCTATCAGGATCAATCTTTTTCAGTGGAGATGATTTTCTGAGAATCGCCTGCATCTTGCTAACTTCAATTATCTATCTCTCTGCTATCTACTTGATCGGGCTGCTGATTTCCGCCGGGGTGCACCGCACTGCCACAGCACTCATGCTCTCTCTATTCATCTGGGTAGTACTGATATTGGTCTATCCGTCCGTTAGTGTGTTCGCGGTCAACCAGTTAACCCGTGAACGAGATAGTAAAATAAATTCCAGTTTCGTCGCAATTTGGCAAATACAAGAGACAATTAACAAAGAGGAGACGGAATATCTTAAGAACAATGGAGTCAACGGAGAAATTGACCGCTTCTTAAGGGACAATTATTGGGTACACATCGGTGTAAGTGCCTTAGAGATAGCAAATCATATAGAGTTCAAATCTTATGACTGGCGGGTCATTG
>JAPPDN010000748.1:5780-11612 GCA_028824575.1 Candidatus Poribacteria bacterium
GAATCCGAAAGATTTATTCCTCACGCCATCCGTTACCATCAATTCTTGACACCGCTACGCATTCGTGCCGCAGAGAAAATGGGTTTGGTGCGCATGCCGGTATTCAAGCAAACCCGGTTTTGGCGAGCAAAAATAGCGCGAAACCTGCTTCGGCTCTCCCCCGCCGCGATGTATGACCTCGCAACACAAGCGTGGGCAGGAACCGATCTTTATGGGGTTACTGATTTCTTTGAGGACGCGAGGCAGTATCGACGCACGCTGATTGACTACTTTTATGATAAAGATGCCTTCTCAAGCCGACAGTGGTTCGCCAGCGATAAAGGTCCCATCAACTTAGACGATCTGCCGAGATTTGTATATCAGCGTGCCAGTCTCTGGACAAACGCTTCACGCGCACTCCCCGATCTTCAGTTGCTGCTACTACTTAATGTTCTGCTGTTCCTTACAACCTTCGCCATTTTCGTCAGGCAGGAAATTTAGCTGTAGGTTGGGTTGAACGGAATTGAAAAGAGGGACCAAACCTCGAAAAAGTGTGAGTGAAACCCAACACTTCAAACACCGCCTTCTACCAAGGACATAAGATGATTTTTCATATTGTCAAACGCGAACTCTATGATCACTTGAGTAGTCTCCGTTTTGCACTGACAACGTTATTGATTTTGATACTGATGGTCGTCAATGCTGTTGGGTATCTCGGAGAATACAAGCAGCAAATGAACATATATCAGAACAACGTTGCAGCGACGCACAACCGGCTGAAACGGCATTCCGACACACTCTATCACTTGGTGTTAAAGGGGCCTGGCGACCTCCATAAAAAACCGAGCCCTTTAGCCTTTTGTGCAGATGGGGGAAAAGACCTTTTGTTTAGGCATGTGCGCGGCGGCACCGCCAGTCGAACTCGCCGTTGGGAAGGGGAAAACACCTCATACCGGTTCACAGAAATCTGGCGATTAGTCTATCCACAAGCCAGCCCCGATCTCATATTCATTTCGCCACCCAGATCAAACACATGGAGCATCCTGCCAGATTTTATCAAAATCGATTGGGCATTTGTAACGGCTACTGTGTTGAGTTTCATGGGCATTCTATTTACGTTTGATGCGATCTCTGGTGAGCAAGAACATGGCACGCTGCGGTTGATGTTGGCAAACAGCGTTTCCCGGAACGCTGTGATTTGTGGTAAGTTTCTCGGCGCATTTTTTAGCATCGCCATCCCCTTTTTGATTGGAGCAATTGTGAGTCTCTCCATCATATATCTTTCTGAAGCCATCCAATTCAAGGGTAGCGATTGGATGCGGATGGGGGTCGTCGTCTGTGTCGCGCTCGTCTATACCTCAATTTTCATTCTGTTAGGCCTCCTCGTTTCGACGCTTACTAAACAGTCTTCAACGAGCCTGGTCATCCTCCTATTAATCTGGACGGTCTGGGTGGTGCTGACACCAAACGCGCTTGGTTCCCTTAGCAGTCGCCTGCACGCCCGCCCATCCCCGAAAGAATTCGTGACACAGTATCGGAATTCGCGTCAAGATTTACAGACACGCTACTTTGCCCGGATTAAAGAACCCCCTCGACGAGAAATCCCCGCGACAATCGCGACAGCGTTAGGAGCGGAATACGTCAATAAAGACGCAGAATTACGCGATCGCTTGCATGCAGATTACCTTTCCACCGAACTTCGTCAAATCCAAACCGCTCGGTACCTGACCCGTATTTCGCCAGCAGCGGTTGTGCAGTATGCTTTTGAAGCGTTTGCAGGCACCGGCGTGCCCCGCCATTTAGACTTCATCTCTCAAACACGCCAATACGCGAAACAGTTTCGGCAGTTCCTCATTGATACAGATCGGACAGATCCAGAGAGTCCGCACGCTATTGGCATCCCCGAAGGCACATCACAGAAACCTGTGAACTTTGATGCCATCCCGAAATTTGAAGATCGACACCGCTTTAGTGCGGATTTTAATGCCGCAATCGTTGACCTACTGCTTTTGATTCTGTTCCTATTGGTATTGTTCATTAGTACTTTTCTCTCTTTCCTGCGCAAAGAGATAGAATAAAAAATAATTTTTTCTGAATTATGCCACCTTTTTGCTCTACCTCGCGTCACTATATATTGAGACGATAGTGAGCAATCTATCTTTTTTTGAGGTATCCGATGAAAAATAACGATGTTGAACTGATACACAGAATCCTCGCGGGTGATGATGCTGCTTTTGAGAATTTGGTGAATAAATACCGAAAGCAGGTGCATTCACTCGCTTGGCGAAAGATCGGCGATTTCCACATCGCTGAAGAGATTACGCAGGATACCTTTCTCAAAGTCTATCAAAACCTGTCAACTTTGAAGAACCCGAACCAGTTTTCTGGGTGGCTTTATGTAATTGCTACGCGCCGATGCCGCGCATGGCTCCGTAAGAGACGCTTGGAAACTGAATCCCTTGAAGACACCAACATTGACATAATAGAAGGTGCCGCGTATTCCAAATATATTGCAGCGGAACAAGCAAAAGTATCAATAGAGACACAACGCGAGGTCGTTAAAAAGTTACTCTCCAAATTAAAAGAGAGTGACCGAACGGTGATAACACTCTACTACTTTGGTGAAATGACGTGTGAAGAAATTAGCCGGTTTTTAGGCGTATCTGCAAGTGCTATCAAAAGTCGACTCAGTCGCGCCCGACGACGTCTAAAAAAGGAGGAACCGATGATTCGCGAGGCACTCAACAATGCAAAACCGGATGTCCGAAATTTAGTAGGAGAAAATTCCGATACTCCCGGGAGCGGTAATAACACAGGGCAGGCATCAAATCAGGTTTTATCTGATCCCGGAGACTACACGCGATGGCGGCTGCCCGAAGGCGCGAAAGCACGTCTCGGTAAAGGTGAAATGACAGGAAATATCGCTTTCTCGCCGGATGGTACACGACTCGCGGTTGGAAGTGCTATCGGGATTTGGATCTATGATGTACGTCTCGGTGAAGAAAAAGAACTTGATCTGTTCACAGGGGATACAGAAGTGGTCAATGTTCTTGCTTTTTCGCCAGATGGCACTATTATCGCGAGTGGCGGTTCAGACAAAACTGTACGCTTATGGGATGTAGACACGGGCAAGCAGGTAGGCACATTCATGGGACATACATGGACTATCACAGCAATCGCGTTTTCTCCGGATGGAAGTACGCTCGCCACCGGCAATGGGAGTATTGAAGAAATAGAAAAAATAGTGCCGGAAGTCAGATTGTGGAATGTCCAAACAGGAGAACATATAACGACACTCACAGGACATACGAAACGGATCACTTGTGTCGCATTTTCTCCGGATGGAAGCACGCTCGCAAGCAGCAGTAATGACCAGACGGTGCAATTGTGGGATCCACAAACAGGAGAACACAAATCTACGCTCAACGAAAACTGGGGACGGGTCTCTTCTGTTACGTATTCGCCGGATGGAAAAGTCCTTGCCATTGCATATCCTGACGCGGTGCAATTGTTGGACGAACAGACGGGTACACATAAAATTACGATCAAAGAACATAATGGAGATGTCTTTACAGTAGCGTTCTCGCCTGATGGCGCGACTCTTGCTACTGGCGCGTATGATACAGTCCGCTTGTGGGATATACAAACAGGCGACCCTATAACGACCTTTGAAGGACATAGCAGAGGTGTTCCGTCCATCGCGTTTTCCCCAGATGGAAGTACGCTCGCTTCTGCTGGTTCAGACAATACGGTGCGGTTGTGGGATATTCAAACAGGAAAACACAGAACAACGTTCAAAGGTTATGCGAGTAGTCTCACTTCTTTGGCATATTCGCCGAATGGAAAAACTATCCTTTCAGGGAATCGGAATGGAGTCGGTTCCTTATGGGACGTTCAGACGAGACAAAAAATAGCCACACTCAAAGGGCACACGAATTATATCACTGCTGTTGTCTATGCCTCAGATGGGAATACTATCGCTACTGCCGGTAGGGATGGGACAGTCCGCTTGTGGGATGCTGGTAATGATGTATCGCAGGAACACACAAGAAAGCCCGAAACATCAATTGTAAAGCATCCGGACGCATTTAGATCTATGGCATACGCACCCGATGGAAACACTATTGCTACTGGCGGTAGGGATGGAACGGTCTGTTTTTGGGATGCACAAACAGGGCAACAAATAGCCACACTCAGGGGACATACAGCAGCTCTCAATTGCGTTGCCTTTTCTCCAGACGGCGCAACACTCGCCAGTGCCAGTAATGACAAAACAATCCGATTGTGGGACGTTCAAACAAGGCAGATTATAACAACGCTTGAAGGACATACGCAAGGTCCCAATTCCATCGCATTCTCGCCGGATGGTACAACCTTGGCAAGTGCGAGTGACGACAAGTCGGTTCGACTGTGGGACGTTCGCGAAGGAGAGCAGAAAACTATAATTAAAACACCGCCTCAATTGAGGTACATCAGTGTTGTGTTCTCACCGAATGGGGATAAAGTGCTTACTGGCAGTAGGGACAAACCGGTGCAGTTCTGGGACACGCATACAGGAGAACACATAGCAACACTCACGGGACATACGGGGGGTGTTAACAACGTAGTGTTTTCTCCAGATGGAAACACCATTGCCAGTGGAAGCCACGACGGGACAATTCTCCTATGGGAGCTGCGTTAGTACTAATAGGTATAGTTTATAGGATCCACACTGCCATCTTGCCGGTGCCACGATTACACCATGCATAATACGGAATCGCGGTAACATCTATCTGCTTCGTAGTCGGTCCCGTATGATAGAGGTTGTCGCCCCACTCAGCGTCATCTAATACGCTGCCTTTTCCGCGGATAAGCGTTACACCGCCCAACAAATCGCTGTCAAACGTCGTTTCCAGTGCGTTATTGTTGGCGAGAGACATGGTCTGAAAAGTGCCATCAGGGTTGTCAACGTCTTCAAAACAGTAGACGAGCGGTCCGCGGCGTAAAGCGGAGCGTCCAAGGTTTTCTCTGACAAGTGGATGCGCGTGGACACGTGTAACAGGCATCGCGAGTTGAAGTTCCACACGGTCACCGGCGCGCCATTCTCGCGTGATAGAGAGATAACCGCCCGAATTCGTTTGTGCGTTGTAAACTTCACCGTTGACACGTGCTTCAAACTGTTCACACCACCCCGGCATCCGTAGTTTCAAACTGAAAGATGCCGGTGTTTGTGGCGTGATCGTTAGCGTTACATCGCCTGTCCACGGGTAATCGGTCGCTTGTGTCAGTCTCACCGGGACATTCCGTGCGACAATCGCATCGGCAGTGCCGCCGACATACAGGTTCACCCATAAACCTTCTACTGATTCGGCGTAGATATATTGTCCTATAGAGGCGAGAAGTCGGGCGATGTTCGGCGGGCAGCATGCACATCCAAACCATTCGTGCCGATGCCGATCGCCGTGGCTTGCTAACGGGTTCTGATAGAAGAAATCTGTGCCATCGAGCGAGATCCCGGAGAGCGCGCCGTTGTAGAGAGCCGTCTCCAATACATCAACAAAACGAGACTCGCCACGCAACAAGAACATCCGATGTGCCCAGAATATCAGTCCGATAGAGGCGCACGTTTCGGCATAAGCAGAGAAATTCGGCAGTTCATAGTCTTTCGTGAAACCTTCGTTGTGTCCAGAGGGTCCCACACCACCGGTGATATATAAACGTTTCCCGACGTTCTGCCAAAGTGCCTCCAACGCGTTTGTGATAGCGGTATCACCGGTTTCATAAGCGATCTCGGCGGCACCACTATAAAGATACATCGCGCGCACGGCATGCCCTACACACTCTGTCTGTTCCTGTATCGGAAGGTGTGCTTGC
>JAPPDN010000843.1 GCA_028824575.1 Candidatus Poribacteria bacterium
CAGCAGGGTGAAACCAAGCAAGCGATAGAGATTTACGAACAGGTCATCCGAGCGATGCCTGAGGACCTGGAATCACGTGCGGAGCTGGCTACGCTCTACTCACGTCGTAACCAACACGATACGGCAACCGATATATGGAATACACTGCTTGAAACTGATCCGGGGAATACAAAGTATCAGGACGGGTTCGTCAGGGCTTACCAAGTTTCCGGCGACATTGGCAAAGCCTTTGAACTCGCGCAGCGATATATCAATACTGATCCGGAAAGTGGTGTCCATTACGTGCGTCTCGCAAAACTTCACGCTGCGGAAGAACAGGTTGAAGAGGCGATCACGGCTTATGAAAAAGCGATTGAACTCGCCCCCGGGAATGCCCAAGCTTACCACGACTTAGCAAGACTTCATCTCCAGATAGACGACACAGATGCCGCCGAAAAAGCGTTTAAGAAAGCCATTCAATACACCGGACAAGACTGGGAGCGGCAGGATATTGAACGGGAACTCATAAATCTCTACTACCGTGAGGGTAAATTGGAAGAGATGATAGCGCAGGCAGAAACTGATGGGACCCTTACATTTCAGATGCAAAAGGAGCGGGCTTTACGTTATCGGCATGCCGGTGATCTCGAAAAATCGGTGAGTGCGTACAAAAAAGCGATTGACATGACCTCCGATAGTTATGATCGGCGTAGGATCAACGAAGATTTACTTGAGATATACGTTAAACTCGGAAAGACTGACTTAACAGTGGAAATCTATGAAACATTGGCGATTTCCGACTCACGCGATAGAGCACGCGACAGGTTGATTTCTACCTTCAAAAGTGAGGGAAAACTTGAACAGTTGAAAACGCTTTTTGAAAACAGACGGCAAAAGAGCGAAAATAATCCTGCTGTACTCGAATTGCTCGCTCAGATTTACCGAGATGCAAACGACCATGAAAAGGCAGCAGAAACTTATCTTGCACTCAGCGAGGTGCAACCCAGTAACGTCCGGAGTTTTTACTACGCTGCTGCGGCACTGAATAACAACGGACAACCCGAATTGGCAAAAAAGATGCTGTCGCAAGGTGAAGCCGCACTCTCAACGAGCAATGAAAAAAGCGATATGTACTTTCTTAGGACACTCAGCGATATCTGTTATGAGGGTAAAATGTACGAAGCGGCGATAAAACTCGCCGATGCCGCGATCGTTGAAAGTGCAAGATACCGGTTTTACGGTGGCTCGCCACTGGAACCTATGTACGAACTCAAAGGCAAAAGCTACCTGCGTGAAAAACGTGATGAAGCAGCCTTCAACGCATATCGACAAAAGGCAGCCGTCGCCCGATATGACTCGGACCGTGAAGAAGCGGAAGCATCCATGCGGCGTGCAGCGCAACAAGGCAATCTTTATGAGAAATGGATCCCGGAACAGTTGAAGAAGGTCACTGAGAACCCTGATGACCTTGATGCCCGGTTCACGCTTGCGCAAAGTTACGAATCCAGTAACATGATTAAGGAAGCGATTGTCCAATACCAGAAGATTAGCGAGCTTCAACCTGATAGTTGGCAGTGGCACAAGAAACTTGGCGATCTCTATGATAAACAATCTCAACAACACCGTGAGACGGGAGAAGGGAGTGCAGGCACCGCACTGCTTCTTGACGGCAATTCAAGTTTCGTGGAAATTGATGGCACCGATATTTTGAACAACATCACGCAACAAGCGACAATCTCCGTCTGGATGAAACCGACCGATTTTCCGAACAGATACGCGCCGATTATTTTCAAAGGCGATGAACGCACATCGAACTTCAGCCATCGAAGTTATATCCTCTACCTTCGGGAAAATGGTAAGATCCAAATCGCCTCATCACCCAATGGTCGAGGACAAAGATCCTTCTATACCACATCTGACACCATTCAACTCAACAGATGGTATCATATCGCGGGTGTCATTGACGCCAAAAGAGATGTCATGCGGTTGTTCATTAACGGCGTTGAAGTTGGAACAACCGACTACAAAGGTCAAGACAGTATTTATCAAAGCCAGAAACCCCTCCGAATTGGTTGGACCCACGAAGAAGAACGACCGACGCAATCCCCCTTTGTCGGGTTTATTGATGAGGTGCGTATCTGGAACGTTGCTCGGACAGGTGCCGAGATTTGTTCCGATATGAATAGCCAGTTGACAGGCGATGAACCCAGCTTAGTCGCTTACTGGAAATTTGATAAAGCAACGGATGGAATTATTCCCGACGCGTCGCCTAACAAAAACAAGGGTAGACTTATGGGAAATGCCAAACTGGAGTCCTATACCCGTCCTATTTTCGAGAGTTTTAACCCTGAGCAATTGGCAGAAGCCACGGCGGCGTATGAAAAAGCGATTCAGTTTGATCCGAATTCTTACGAATTGTATCGTCTGGTGGCACAAATCTATAAGAATGGTGAACATCCATTAGATGCTGAGCAGGTATATCGTCGCGCGTTGGATGCGTCCCTTACGCAAAGCGAATACGATACTGCGGTTAAAGCGATTTTGAACCTCTACACCGACGAAAAACAGGAAAATAAACATATCGCTCTCCTTGAGGAATTGACACCGACAATGCCGAACAGCACTGCTTTACACGAACTGTTGGGCGATGCGTACAAAAAAGCAGGAGACACGGAAAAAGCGAAAACTGCCTATAACCGTTGGATCAAACTCCGGCAGCGAGAGATAAATCAGGAACAACGTTACTGGTACTACAGCGATTTTGCTGAGAAATTGCTCAACAAAGGCCTCTACCCGGAAACAGCGTTGAAGTTCGCGAAACGTGCTGCACAACGCTCAACAGGTTCAAGTTACATCTTGACTTTAGGACATGCATACCTCGCCAACGAACAATATAACGAGGCATTGGAAGAGTTTATACTTGGCCTAAATACACGAACAACTGGAAGTGCGCATCGCGATGTCTTCTCGCGGATTGCCGAAACTGGGAAAAAAATGAAAAATCAGGCACGTTACCTCGAAATGTTGAATAAACTGGTAGACGCTATGTCGCACAATCTCAGTGCCCATCTACACCTCAGTCTCGTGCTGGCTGAATTCTACCGTGAGAATGACATGCCCGAAAAGGCTAAAGCGCATATCCAAAGCACTGGCTTCATCACTGAGGACGCCTGGTGGACACTCGGTCCATTTGACAATACCGCTGGTATCGGTTACAATACCGCTTATATACCAGAAGACGTGACGCAGATTGACACAACCACTATATACAACGGCATAAATGGACAGGTACGTTGGCAAAAAAATGCCGATAAGACATTGGAGGGCTATATCGGCCTTGGAAAGGATGTTGATTGGCGTGTCGCTTATGCGTTTGCAACCATTATCTCGCCCGATGAACGGAAAGTCCAACTCCGATTCGATAGCGATGACCAGGGGAAAATTTGGTTAAACGGTGAAGAGGTGTTCGCACACACAAGAACCTCTCTGGCGGAAATTGACCGAGACATTATCCCTGTGACGCTCAAGCCCGGTGAAAACAGCAACCTCGTCAAAGTGTGTGAGGAAGAACTACATTGGGGATTCTATCTGCGGATCACTGACACTGACGGAAAGCCGTTTGAGGATTTGATAATCAACGAAATAGAAGAGAATTAACCACGAATCATCAGCACGCACATTTCACTGTTTCTCCAGACCTGGTAGGTGCGGTTTCATGAAGATAAGGAGATTCACACATGCTTGGACGAAAAAAACACAGAATCGCTGTATGTGTTCTGTACTTTACAGCCTGTACACTGTGTTTCACAACCATTACCCTTGCACAAGACGAAACAAACGATGCCAAAATTATCGAACGCTATAAGCTAATGCTCAATCGCAAACCGAAAGAGGGAAGCACGTTTGATCGACTCTACCAGTTTTATCTCGAAGGTGCCGGGTTAGACGCGATGGTTGCCGATTATCAGGCAGAAGTGCAAGCAAAGCCGGACGATCCGAACCCACAACTTATCTTGGGACACATCTACAAACGTCTCGGAAAAGAGACTGAGGCTGTTGAGACGTATCTGCGCGCAGTTAAACTCGCCCCAAATAACTACTATCCACATTTCGCCCTTGGACAGGCATACGCTATATTGCTACAGCATGAAAATGCTATCAACGCCTTGAAGCAGGCAGCAGCGTTTGCTGAAGAGACAGAGGTTTCCGCTACTCCCGAAGACCTCACCGCTATCTACAAAGCACTCGGCAAAACATATTTCCGTCGAGACCGCGTAGACGAAGCAATCTCGGCATGGACAAAGATCGCTGAACTCGATCCTCAGAACATTTTCGCGCGCATTGAACTCGCTGATCTATTCCGTGAACAGGAACTCTATGAAGAGGCAATCGTACAGCACGAGGCAATTATCGAATTTAAAAAGGATGATCCGTATCGTGTGTGTTTGAGTCGGCGCGAAATTGGCAATATCCGCGAGGCAAAAGGCGACTACGAGGCTGCTATCCAGAGTTATGATGCTGCCTTGGCGTTGATAGCACCGGGCAACTGGCTCCGTAAGGACCTTCAACACCGCATCATCGGGATTTATGCTACCGACGGCAACTGGAAAGGCTTAATCGAATACTATCAAAAGAAACTTGAGACCATTCCAAATGAACCTGAACTCCTCGGTTTGCTTGCTGCCGCCTATATTGAAAACCAACAACTTGAGACAGGCATCGCAACGTATCAAAAGGCAGTGGAACTTGCCCCGACCAA
This sequence comes from Candidatus Poribacteria bacterium, assembly GCA_028824575.1. Classification (GTDB taxonomy): domain Bacteria; phylum Poribacteria; class WGA-4E; order WGA-4E; family WGA-3G; genus WGA-3G. The sequence goes on from JAPPDN010000843.1 coordinate 4,739, forward strand.
TGCCAACTTGCGTTTGAACCTAATCACAGCATTCAGAAACGCTGAAAGATTTGAAGACGCTGCGGCAGCCTACGAATCCCTGAGTGAACAGAATCCTGATGATTTCGGTATCTATCGCGAACTCGGTGAGTTATACCTACAATTGGAAGACAAAAACAAGGCAAGGACAACGTATCAGCGGATGATGGATCGCGATCCAGAAAATGCAGGCACACACCTTATCCTCGCCGAAATCTATGCCGGACACGAGTGGATGGCAGATGCCGCTGGAGCATATCAAAAAGCGATTGTGCTTGCGCCGATCAACCTCAATTACATTGAGTATTTCGGCGAATTCTACTTCCGACAAGATAATCGTGAGAAAGCGATTGAGACATGGAATCAGATGGTCGCCAATGAAAAGGGTATCGCTGAGAATTATGACCGCTTAGCACAGTTGCTTGATACGAAAGATTTTCACACTGAAGCACTCACTGCGAGTCGTAAAGCGGTGGAATTGATGCCGGAGGCGTATCGCTATCGTGAGGCGTTAGCGATACGACTTAGACAGAACAAGCAGTACGACGCAGCACTAACAGAATACACAGAAGCGGCAAGACTCGCACCGAATGAGTTCTTCGCCGAACAGATGGACGACCAACGCATTGAAGTCTACCGGCGGCAAGGGACACTCGTAGATCAAATCGAGGCAGTCAAGGTGGAACTTGAAAAACCGGGGATATCTGATGCCGACATCTTCGCGAAGCAGAAAAGACTCGCCAAGATGTACCTGAAACTGGAGAACACGCCTTACGCGCTCGAAGTCCTTTTGAAAGCGAAGGCACTTCAACCTGATGAGGTCCTTGTTAACCGATGGCTCGCGGAAATCTACGTTAAACAAGGTCGGCACGATGATGCAAATGCCACCTACACTCATTTAACAGACATCGACAATGCGAATGCCCGGGAATACTACACGAACATCGCGCGCATCCATCTAAACGCGATGGATTTAGAAGCCGCTAAAACCGCAGCAAAGCAGATCATCGCACATAACCCACGTAACCCGGGCGGATATCAGCTGCTTGCAGAAATCGCAAAACAATCCGGAAATTACGATAATGCTATCAACAATCTTAAGCATTCAATTCGCCTGCGTCCCGATGCAACCGACACTCGCGTGGAACTCGCAGGTATTTACAAACTTTCAGGTAAACCTCAACAAGCACTCACACAGTACTGGCAGTGTTGGGAATTGAGCGACAGTGTGAGTAATAAACTCGCCTTCGTCAAACCCCTTTCTGAAGTATATTACGACTTGGGACAACGCAATGCGTTTGAGGAAAAACTGAAGCAATTGTCGAAAACTAATGCCTCCAGTATAGGACCTGTCTTGGCATTAGCAGAACTCTATCGGATGGAGGGTGACTTACCCAATGCACGCTTCCAATTGGTGCAAGCATTAGAGCGGGAGCGCGAAAACCCCGAATTGCTGGCACAATTGGTAAAAATCAACCTTGATCTTGGTAACAATACGGACGCGCTCGCCTACCAACAAAGACTCGTCAAGGTACAACCAGATCCGCGCCATCAACAAAAACTCGGCGAGTTGTTATTCGATGCCGGACGTGAGCAGGAGGCAATTCAGGCATGGACAAAACTGCTACACACAAAAAACCAGACCCTTGAAGCAGAACTCAAACTCTCTGCCTTGCTCATCCGCCACGGATTACTGGATGAAGCACTCTTTACGTTGGAACGCGCAGCCGAGAATACCCAGGATGCCAAAGTCATCTATCAACTTGGCGCAGCGTTGGTTGAAATGAACGAATTAGAACGCGCGCAACTCTATTTCCAACAAATCTTGGAGATGCCCACTCCACCCAGAAATGTGACGAAGAATATAACGATAAGTCCAAATTACGCAACATCAGCAATCTCCAGACTTAATACGAACAAATTCTATCTCGCGCGAAGTCTCGTCAATCAGATTCTCAGACCACCGTTTGGTGGAAGAAATAGACCGCTATGGGTACCCACAAGTTTTGAAGAGGCACAAGCCGGTGCACTCGTCCAATTGACGGCAATCGCGCAACAGAACGGAAAACTGAGCAGCCTGATTCGCCAATTTGAGGCGAAGGTTAACGCGAACCCGCAAGATACCCAGACGCTCAAACTGTTAGCACAACTCTACACACTGACCGATAACTCTGACAAAACAAGAGAAATTACCGAGCAGCTGCTTGCCGCTTCGTCGAATGATCCAGTATATCAAGCCGTCCGGTTACACCAGACTATGCAGCACAACCTTAATTATGAAACATTCAAAAAACATCTGGATGAAGCGACCGGACTGACACCTGAAGCACGGCAGCAGTATATCATACAATATACTGAGAAGCTCTACCGTCGAGGTAAAAAGGCAGATGCCGAAAAATTGTTGGACGAACTCGGAGGTATCCCGGTACCTGATCTCAGCACCGGTGTTATGCTGGTCGATGTCCTTGTCTTGATGGACAAAATGGACGAAGCGGAGAAAGTCATCGCCCAATTTCCGGTTCCGATTGCTTCAGGGGTCTCTTCCAGAACTTCAACGATGGGAGCAACTTCGCTCGTACAGCAACAGTACCTTAGGATATATCAAACCCTGGCGGACGCTTACTTTCGTCGGGGGGAAATTGAGAAAGCGATTGCGTTCTTCTGGACCTTTTTGGAACGCACTCAACCGAGCACCACAAACCCCCGACGCGTCGCAAAACTCACATACTCTTCGCCTTCCTACATCGGCTATACCTCGATTCAGTTAACCTATCCCTCACCGACGACATATTACAACCAAGATCGGTTGCAGTATTTGCAGCAGATTTTCAATCGATTGTTGTTGGAAAATCAGCAAGAAGTGCTGTACGCTAAATTGCAGGCTGAGCTCAATTCTACAGAAGGCAGGGGGCGTATCTATCCCGGTTTAGCATTGAATTACTGTTATTGGTGGAATGGTCAACGTGACAAAGCACAAGAGATTCTCTCCGTGTTGGAAAAAGAATTCTCGGATGACCTTACACTCAAAGTTAACACTGCCTTTACCGCCATCCAAACCGGGCAACACGAAACAGCCCTGGCACTGCTTGAAGAACTTGTCGAAGTAGAACCGAGGAACCGCCGTCAATATTATGACCTGATGCTACAACTTGCTATGCGCACAGGTAACATTAGCGGAGTCCGTGAATTGGTGACAAAACTTCTGAACTCGCCGAGCGGAGTCCGAGAACTCTACCATTTTTCCGAGAAACTTCATGATGCAGGCTTTACACAATACGCCGTTGCTGTTGCCAAGAAAACAGTGGATCTTGCGATGCGCGAACACGACCCGAATTTTCTAATGGAATTGAGCCAAAATTTAGAGCAACTTGGACAAGAACAAGATGCTGAATACATCGCGGAACGCGCGTTGCGTTTCGCTAATCAACGCGACCGATATGGACAGACGCTTCACTCTTGGAATTTTCGGAGCGCGACGCGGTTATTGAGCCGCTCCACAAATGCCCCTGACCGCGAGCACAAACTCGTGGCAGCCGTGCAAAAGAATCCGGAGTCATTCCAAACCCATCTCAGGTTGGCAATTTTCTATGAAAGTACCGACCAACCGAAAAAAGCATCGGAGGCATTTGAGGCAGCACTTGCTCTGAGACCGAAGGACAGTATGACCCGATCTCGCTACACCCAGATGCTACAGCGGACCGGACAGGCAGAAGCTGCTGTTAGCCACTATATGGTGCTTTTCAAGGAGAACCCAAATGTCCTCAGCACTTATAACCATTTGAAGATAGTAGAAACCTTCGTCCAAGCGGGAAAAGTTGATGAACTCGTTTCACTCGCGAAAGAGCTGATCGTCCCATCTGTCGGACAAAATTTAGGACAACAATTCGCGCATAGCGCAGCACGGGCGTGTATCAGAAATAACAACCCTAAAGTAGCGATCGAAATCTACAAAAAGTTTATCGAAGTTTATCCAAACCGGACCAGCACGTATCAAGACCTCGCATCCGCCTACGTCGCCGCTGGAGAACGTAAGAACGCAATCCAACTTTTACGTGGAAGGTTGGCAACTGGAAGCACCGCATCAGAAGTGGAGATTGTATTAAAACTCACTGAACTTTATTGGGGTTCCAGTGAATTAGAAGGCTTGACAGCGGAATACGCAGCAAAACTTGCTGAGAAGCCAGAGGATCCAGCACTACTTTACCTCGTTGCTTCAATGAAGGTTGCAGCACATAATTTTGAAGAGGCGAAACCACTGGTTAATCAACTCCTTAAAGTTCTACCTGCCGCACGGCGACTATCGTGGATGAACCGACTCGCGCAAGAATACCGAATCGCAGGGGACCGAGATTGGGAACTCCGTCTACTTGAAGCCGCTATTGAGGGTGTTGAACCACAGACTTCCACCAGACTGCCGGAAACTTATCGGAAACTTGCCATAGTATACGCCCACAAAGGCGAGAAAGAGAAAGCGCAGAACACCCTTCGTAAGATGGGTGCTCTCCGCCTTCTGCAACCCCGCGTAAACTACTGGACGAAAGAGGAAGTTGCCAAGATATATGTTCAATACGACATGTTAGAAGATGCCGAAGTCTTGCTGACCGATCTTCTTAACGATTTTTCAGTACGACCGTGGACTCGGAAACAAGCAGAGCAACAGCTAAAGAAGATAAAACGACGCCGTGCCTTTTTGGAGATGAAGAACCGAGTGACTTCAAAGATGAAAGCTACACAACGCAAGCCAACTGTCGAATAGCGCGTTAATCAAACATTGGTTTAATTTTACCGGGCATAACGGAAACAAAAGTGCCTACATTCTTGAATATGTGTTAAAAAATATCGCCCCTCTTCGCGCCTAAAGTGTGTCATTATAAGTAAAACCACAGACATTTAAATTTGTTCTTGAAAAGCAAGAAAAAACCAGCGAAAACCTAACTTTTTTCAACGCTGCCTATTGCCTTATGGAGGTCCCTTCATGTCCAGACGAGAAAGATGCGTAATTAGTGTGTGCATAGCGTCTCTCATGGCCTACATCTTATGTTTCACATTTATCGCCCTCGCACAAAATGAAGCAAGCGATGCGAAAATTATCGAACGCTATAAGCAGATGCTGAATCGCAAACCGAAAGAGGGAAGCACGTTTGACCGGCTCTATCAGTTTTACCTTGAAGGTACCGGTTTAGACGCGATGGTTACCGATTATCAGGCAGAAGCAGCAGCCAAACCTAACGCTCCGAACGTTCAACTTATCTTGGGACATATCTATAAACGCCTTGGAAAAGATACGGAAGCCATTAAAGCATATCAACGCGCCGTTACACTCTCTCCAAATGATTACTATCCACATTTCACACTCGGACACATATATACAACGTTACGCCAGTATGAACCGGCAATCAACGCGTTGGCGAAAGCGGCAGCATTATCGGAGCAGACAGCATCTGCGACACCTGATGATCAGACTTCGATTTATAAAGTGCTTGGTCACGCCTATTTCCATCAGGATCGGGTAGGCGATGCAATCACAACATGGACAAAAATCGCTGAATTGGATTCACAGAACATTTTTGCCCGTATTGAACTCGCCGACCTTTTCCATGAGCAAGAACTGTATCCACAAGCCATCGCACAGCATGAAGCAATCATTGAAACCAAAAAAGATGACCCGTATCGCGTCTGTCTCAGTCTGCGAGAGATTGGCAAAATTCACGAAGACATAGGGGCTTACGAGGCAGCCCAAGCACGCTACGATGCTGCATTGGCACTAACTGCGCCCGGCAATTGGCTACGAAAAGACCTTCAACACCGTATCATCGGGATTTATGCCGCTGATGCAGATTGGAAGGGCTTAATCGCGTACTACCAAGACAAACTTGAGACAACGCCGAATGACCCTGAACTCATCGGTTTGCAGGCTTCAGCATATATTGAGAATCAGCAGCTTGAGGAAGGTATTACAGCCTATCGAAAGGGGTTAGAACTTGCTCCGACGGACACCGAACTACGGCTAAATCTGATTGCTGCGCTCCGCAGCGCTGAGAAACTGGAGGATGCCGCAGCGGCATACGAAGTGCTCAGCGAACAGCAACCTGACAATTTTGGTATCTACCGCGAACTCGGCGAGTTATACTTGGAACTTGAGAACGAAGCCAAAGCGAAATCGGCTTATCAACGGATGATTGACAGCGACCCAGAGAATGCAAGCACACATCTCGTTCTCGCCGAAATTTATGCTGGACATGAATGGATGGAAGACGCTGTCGCTTCGTATCAAAAGGCAATTTCATTGGCACCAGATAACCTGGATTACATTGAATATTTCGGTGAGTTCCATTTCCGTCAAGGCAGTCGCGAGCAGGCGATTGAAACTTGGTATCAGATAGTTGCCGGTGAAAAGGGGGGCGCTGAGAACTACGACCGCTTGGCGCAGTTGCTTGACACGAAAGATTTTCACACTGAAGCACTCACCGCGAGTCGTAAAGCAGTGGAATTGATGCCGGAGGCGTATCGCTATCGTGAGGCGTTGGCGAAACGGCTCATGCAGAACAAACAGTACGATGCAGCATTAACGGAATATACGGAAGCGGTAAAACTCGCACCGAACGAGTTTTTCGCCGAACAGATGGACGACCAACGCATCGAAATCTATCGACAGCAAGGGACACTTGTAGATCAAATTGAGGTGATGGAGGTAGAACTTGAGAAACCAAGCATCTCTGATGCCGACATCTTCGCGAAGCAGAAAAGACTCGTCAAAATGTATTTGAAGTTGGAGAATGTCCCTTATGCCCTTGAAGTGCTTTTGAAAGCGAAAGCACTCCGTCCTGACGACGTAACTGGTAACCCATGGC
>JAPPDN010000665.1 GCA_028824575.1 Candidatus Poribacteria bacterium
CATCGTTTCAGTAAGGTCAACGCGATGCGTATTCGGAAAATTAGCATACGGATAGTCATCGCCGCCATCGACAAGGAAAGTGATCGTGACCATTCGGAACGTGCGATCCGCATCTCCCACCAGTTCACCGTTCTGGGCAACTGTGTCCATCGGATTTCCATCCGTGTCAGTAATGACAAGCGACTGAACCCTTGACCCCTCCGGCAGCGAAGTGTCAAAACTGAACGCCATGCCTGCGATTTGTGCGAAACGTCCGGGGGTTGAGCCTTCACCGGATGCAGCAACTGTGTGTTCGATGACTTCAAGCAGTTCCGCTGCGGTTAAGGTCAAAAGGGTCAATCCGTTGTTGAACCGAAGCGTATTTTCGATGTCAATCTGTGAAATCTGACCCATCGCTTTACCGACCAAGGCGTTTGCTGGTGGAGGGAGCAAGTCGCCATAAGCAGCCACGCCAATCGGTGCACGAATGCCTCCGCCATTTTTCAAAGACACAACGACGTTTGGGTCAACCCGTTTCCCTGCAGCAAGGTTTGCCTCGGCGATGAGGTTACCAATGTTGGTTTCCTCTGTGCGGATAGCACCGCGGTTCCCGTTCAGATAAACACTCGTTTGTCCAAAAATATTGCCATCCTTTGCAGTCACAACACCCCGTACCGCTTCCGTAATTTCAACCACACGTGCTGCAGGTGCCGCATTACCGGTGTCTACAACACCTTGTGCGTCGGTGACAAAGGCACCACTAACTGTAGCGTCAATCGATTCGGCGACTAAGACCCCTGATGCATCAAAATCGGCGACCAACCGTCCAACGTATCGGTAATTCCCATCTGTACCGACGATCGCAATCGGTTCGCCTGATGCGGATTGCGTCAAGATCGGATAAGGGCGGTCTGCAGTATCGCCAGAGTGGAGTCGGTCTGTTTCATCTGCGAGAAGTGTGTTTGAACCGCCAGCAATAATAATGTCAACATCCTTGATGTGTGCTGCGATGGCCTCATCAAGGCTAATCTGTTGGAGATGTCCGGTAAGAATAATCTTATTGATGCCCGCTGCGGTTAGTGCGTCAACGGATTCTTGAACGATGGCTGCCAATGCTGCCATATCGTTGGGATCTGCCGGTGCAATGCCGACGTTCCCAGGTACAGAAAGGCTGCCGAGTTGTGGCGTTGTCATACCGACAACACCGATTTTCTCGCCTGAAGGTGTCGTAATAACTACACTCTTAGTGATACTGTTCGGAATTGTACTCGCTTCCTGCCCTGGATCAACGACAAGGGAAGCGAGATTGCTATCAAGGCTGAAATCTAAGTTCGCACTCAAGAATGGAAATGCTGTACCGACATAATCTCTATCCGCAGCAATCAGACTTGCGAGCGTACCGGTGCCTGCGTCAAATTCGTGATTTCCAAGTGCGCCCGCCATGAAGCCCATCGCGTTGAGCATCAGAATATCGGCGCGTCCTGAGCCTTCTCTTCCTAATACTTCACGAAGGCTCCCGTTATTCGCAGCTGCGAAAAACGGACCGGGAATATAGCTATCACCAGCACCGATGATCACTGTGTCTTCAACCTCGGTTTTCAGCGCGTTCAGCACCGATGAGAAGCGAGGCGCGTTTTCGAGTGCCTCAACGCCGCCCTCCATGTCTGCTGCGTGGAGCAGTTGAAGTGTCGTTTTAGACGAGGGGGCCTCTCCGTTTTGGGAAAAGGCAGGCGTGAGAATACCTAACAGTAAAATTAGGAAAACTATTTTTGTAATATGGGCTTTCAGCCCTATAACATTCGGAACGAAAGGTTCCTTATTCTGCATCAGAGAATGCTCCTTAATAATGAATGTGAATTCCATAAAAAATGGACGATTTTCGGTGAAATGATGATGAGATAGAGGTTTCTCGTAATGCTCTTGTCTCATCTGTGTTTAGTAAGGGTGAGTCTAACAGAAATCGGAAAGATTGTGAAGAAAAATCAGCCTAAATTTATTGATTTTCCCTAAAAAAATACCGTTAAAATATTTGGGTAATTCTATGTTCCTCCAAACCCGGTAGATGCGGTTTCCTAACCGCATCGGATCCTCCGCGAAACCCTTCAGATGCAGCATTTGCTAAATAGTGTTGTTAAACAAGAAACCGATGATCGAGTTGGGATAAGTCCGGTTCGGTTGGGAAACCGCACCTACCGGACCCGCGAAATCAAAACGCCCAAAAAACGAAAACTAAATGGCCCTGGCGTGTCCCTATTTTACCTTGAAAGATCTATCGGAGTATGCTATGCTGTAGACATCACAAATCAAGGGGAATATTTTGATGCCTCATTCAAGCAAAAAACGTCCCAATCTCGTCTATGTTTTCGCAGATCAACTCCGCTACCAGTCGTGTGGCTACGCTGGGGATACCCGCGCGCACACGCCCCACATTGACAGGCTTGCGACAGAGGGTGTGGATTTCTGCAACGCTGTCTCTGGCAGTCCGATGTGTGCGCCCTATCGTGCGTCACTCTTCACCGGCAAATATGCCAGTACCACCGGTATGGCGATTAATGAACTCAGGATGAATCCGAATCATGACTGTTTTGGGCATGTCTTGCACCGCAACGGTTATCGGACGAGTTACGTCGGGAAATGGCATCTGTGGGCAAATCAATTGGGAAGGCACAACGATCCGCAGAACTCCTACATTCCACCCGGACGGCATCGGCTCGGTTTCGATGGCGAGTGGTCGGCGTACAATTTTCATCACTTGTATTTCGACGCGTATTATCACACAGACTCGCCTGAAAAGATTGTGCTTCCCGGATATGAACCTGATGGACAGACGGATATGGCGATTGATTACCTGCAACGGGCATCAATGGGAGACGACCCTTTCGCACTTTTCCTCTCTATCGGGACCCCGCACGACCCGTGGACACAAGATAACGTGCCAGCCGCCGACTATGAAATGTTCCGAGACATCGACTTCCCGTTGCCTCCCAACTATCGCGATGAGAATGACCCTTACGGCGATACATGGGCAATTATGTCCGATGCCCAAAGGGCTCAGCTACCTGAATGGCTGCGCGTCTACTACGCAATGACGACCAATCTGGATCGGAATATCGGGCGGTTACTACAGGCTATTGATGACCTTGGGTTGAGCGACGATACAATCTTTGTTTTCACCTCTGACCACGGTGAGATGTTTGGCGCGCAGGGTCGCCGCGCGAAAAACATCTTTTATGAGGAAGCCGTGCGCGTGCCATTTCTGGTCCGGTGGCAGGGACAAATTTCAGAGGGACACGTCTCAGACGCATGCCTGAACACACCCGACATCATGCCGACGCTGCTATCCATGCTGAATCTACCGATTCCAGAGGACGTTGAAGGCACTGATTTAAGTGAAGCTGCATTTAATCAACCCACAGATGAACCCGATGCAGCGTTCATGCAGGGCATGGGGTGTACTGCCAAGTGGGAAGACGGTTATGAGTGGCGCGCCCTCCGCACAAAACAACATACTTACGCTGTCCATCGTCCTGATCGAAGTGAGAAGCTTTTCGATAATATCGCCGATCCATTCCAAACCCGTAACCTGATTGACGAACCCGAATCAACCGAACTCCGAGAGCAGTTCCGGACGATGTTAAAACAACGCATGGATGCACTTAACGACACCTTTGAGGCGTGTACATGGTATCGCGATAATTGGACCGAAGATCGGGTTATCCTCCGTACGGCGACGCTAGATTGGAGGGAGATAAAATGGCAGAATTCTTTAGATTCAGAAGCATAAACTCTCTATTAGTGGAACATCAAGAACTTGAAAAACAGACTATCTATTTTGCTAGTCCAGAAGAACTGAATGACCCTATGGAAGGTTTCCGGGATATTGTATGGAGTGGAGACAAAATTGTCTGGACTAATTTTTTTAAACATTATGTTTATTGTCTTTACCTAAGTTATTTTCAGTTCAGGCTAGTTGGGGACTCCAAAACATTAGAAATAGATAGTATTCCAATCCTGGGCTGCTGGGATCAACTACCAAGTCCTCAAGCACAGAATTTGTTTGATGAAATTTGGCATAATTTTCTCAATGTGCCAAACATACAAGAGATAATTGAAGCACTTGCGAACACGAAGCATAAAATCAGATATAGAGAAATCGGATATTATCTCCGAATTATATACCCTGTCCTTTTAAAAGAAATCCTAAAATCATACATTGCACATGGACTTCTGCCCAAATCTGAAATGCCCGAATTACCCGAAGAATTACCTCTTTCGGCATTTCTTGCCGCAATCCTTTTTACGCTAAAACTGACTGAAGAAGCTAAGACTGAGAAAGAACTTGACGATGCATTCTTGTTCAGTGAAATGATGGATAATAATGAAAGGTTTAAAGAGCAATATAACAGCCGTCCGATTTCCACAGACATATTAAGAAAAAATAATCAGTTAGTGATATTTGACTTTCCCAAGGTATATGTGGAACAGCTTGAGAGGCTGCTTTGGCCTGAGTGGTACACTGCCTGTTTTATGAAGAGTTACCACAACTCATCTATGTGGGGGAATTATGGGGATAATCATAAAGGAATATGTTTGATTTTTGAGGGGGTAGAAACAGATAACTTAAATAGTTTAGAGTTGAATTTAGCAGCCAATGGCGGGACCAGAACAATACCTTTCCGTGAGGTTACTTATGCAGATAGACCAAGTGAGATTGATTTCTTTCGGACCATTTGCAGATTGCCAATCGCTGCCCTTAGAAAACTATGGTACACTGATCGTGAGGGTAAAATCTCTGAATGTGCTGCTCATATTGGACCTGATCGTGATGAAGATACTTGGAGAAAAAAATATTGGAATAAGTTCTTTCGCGACATCACTATTAAAACCAAAGATTGGGCGTATGAGCAAGAGTATCGCCTAATTTTAGAGGATGGATTAAGCGAATTCAATAAGAGAAGCGACCGGACTCTAACTTACGACTTCAACTCGTTGAAAGGCATTATTTTTGGCATCAGAACATCCGACGAGGATAAAAGGAAAATCATCGAAATTATTGAAAAAAAGTGTGAAAAATACAATCGGGCCGACTTCAAGTTTTTTCAGGCTGACTATTCCGCAGAAAATGGTAATATTCGCAAGTATCCGATACAACTGCCGTTTGCTAAGGATACTGACAAATAAAAAGATTTCTGGCGATACCGACAAAGGTGAAACCTAACTTCCAATCTAACCTTCCGAAGCCGCTTCAGTGCCAAACAAGATGCGTGTTCTATCCGCCTTGTGAATTCAGTTGACATCTGTTCATTTTACATGTTATTATTTTCCTCAAGTAATCCACATTTGTGGAGGAGAAAAGTGATGCAAGAACTGAACCAAGGTTTTGTTGATGCCCATTACAACAGCGGCTTTGCTGATATGAAGAGAGAAGACGATGCGGTGGTGCATAACACCCAAGGCGTTGTTTACAGCGAAGACGATGAGCAAACACGCGCAATCACAGCCTCTAGCAAGATGGTAGAGCTGGATCCACACGATGCTGATACCTATTACAACCGCGGTGTTGCTTACAGTGATATGAGCGAGTTGGACCTTGCTATTCAAGACTATACCAAAGTGATACAACTTGAACCTGGTTTTGCTAATGCCTATTACAACCGCGGTGTTGCTTATAGTAATATAGATGAGTTGGACCTTGCTATTCAAGACTATACCAAAGCAATAGAATTGGTTCCAGATTATGCCGAGGCTTACAACAACCGCGGTCTTGCATACAGTGAAAAAAGTGATTTTGACTTGGCGATTGCCAACTATAGTAAGGCAATAGAACTGAATCAGCATCATGCGGCTGCCTACAACAATCGCGGTCTCGCATACGTTAGCAAAAATAAGTTGGACCTTGCTATTCAAGACTATACCAGAGCGATAGAACTCAATCCCAAATTTTCCGGAACCTATTACAATCGTGGTATTGCTTACGGACGCAAAGATGAGATTGATAAAAGTATCGCTGATTATAGCAAAACAGTAGAATTGGATTCTAATTTTGCTAATGCTTACTACAATCTCGGCAATGCCTATGCTTACAAGGGAAAATTCACCATAGCTATAGCAAACTATAGCAAGGTGGTAGAACTGGATCCAGATTATATTGATGCTTATTATAATCGAGGCACGGCTTATAGTGAAAAGGGAGAGTATAACCTTGCTATCAAAGACTATGACAAAGCGATAGAGCTCAATCCAAAGTTTGCTAGTGCTTATTTTAATCGAGGTTGGACTCACAGCAAAAATGGAAACTATGATCTTGCCATTGCAGATTTTGATAAGGTAATAGAACTAAAACCGAATGATGTCAGTGCCCATAACAATCGCGGTATTTCCTACTACGATAAAGGTGATACCACTAATGCGATTAAAGACTTTAGCAAAGTAATAGAATTAGATCCGGATTATGTTGAGGCCTATAATAACCGCGGCAATGTGTACCGCGAAAATGGACAGGTCGCTCTTGCCCTTAAAGACTTTATCAAGGCAATAGAACTGAATCCAAAGTATACGGATGCCTATAATGGTCTCGCCGAAACTTATTGTGTTAAAGGTGAGTTTGACCAAGCTATTGAAAACTATAACGAGGCACTAAAGTTGGATCCAGATTATGCCGAAGTCTATAGCAACCGCGGTGCTGTTTACCGTACCATAGGTGATATTGAGAAAGCAATTAGCGACTTTAAAAGGGCGATGGAACTGAAGCCTGATTATGCTGGTGCCTATCACAATCGCGGCAATGCTTATACGGACAGAGGCGAAATAGACAAAGCTATTGCAGATTATAACAAGGCAATTACATTAGAGACTGAAAGCCCCGAAGCATATTACAGTCGAGGCAACACTTACTACAATGAAGGTGAGTTTGAGCTTGCTTTCAAAGATTATAACAAGGCAATAGAACTGAATCTGGAAATTGCCGATGTCTATAACAATCGCGGTGTTATCTACAATAACCAAGGCGAGATAGACAAAGCGATTGCAGATTATAACAAAGCAATAGAGCTGAATCCGAAGTTTGTCATTGCTTATTACAATCGGGGTGCTGCCTTTGCCAACAAACAGGAGTTTGATAAGGCAATTGGTGAAATTAACAAAGCTATAAAATTAAAAGGGGATTATGCTATTGCCTATTTTCAGCGCGGCATCTTTCACTTGCACTTGCAAAATTGGCAAGAAGGAAAAACTGATTTAATTACTGCCCGGGACAAAGGACTGGATATCACCGATGAGTTTCATAACAGTATCAAGAACATTGAAGCCTTTGAGCGGATAGTTGGTGTTCCATTGCCCACAGAGATTGCTTTACTGCTAATACATCAAGTCTTGGAACCTAATAGTGCCGACACCTATATCACCCGTGGGACTTCTTACACTAAAAATGGCGAGTATGATCTTGCCATTGCTGATTTTGGCAAGGCAATAGGACTGGACCCAGAGAATACCATTGCGTATGAGAATCGCGGCATAGCCTATTACAATAAAGGCAGATTTCACCGCGCAGTTGATGACTTTAGTACGATAATAAACCTCAAACCTGACGGTCCATTTGCCTACTATGGCCGCGGGTTGGCTTACCGCAATCTGCTGGTTTTTGAGAAAGCCATCCAAGACTTTAGCGCAGCGATACGTCTCAAACCTAATGCGGCTGCTGATGCCTATACCGAGCGCGGTGTAACCTACCATTGCAAAGGTGCCATAGACGAGGCAATTGAAGACTATAACGCTGCGATAGCATTAGATCCAATGTTTGCCAAGGCTTATACGGCACGCGGTAAAGCTTATCGCTATAAAGGTGAGGTGGATCAGGCGATTGCGGATTATGACAAAGCCATACAACTCAATCCGGGACTTGCTGAACCCTATACCTACCGCGGTCTCATCTACAACGAACAAGGCGAGAGAGACAAGGCGATTGAAGATCATAGTAAAGCCATCGCGTGCAACCCAGAATTTGCTGAAGCATACCTCAATCGGGGACAGGCTTACTACGCCAAAAACGAATTGGACCAAGCGATTGCGGATTATGACAAAGCGATACAACTTAATCCAGAACTTGTGGAGGCATACACGCATCGGGGCAACGCCTACCGCGCTAAAGCTGAGTTAGACAGTGCGATTGCGGATTATACCGAAGCCCTAAAACTCAGGCCAAAGATTGCTGAATTCTATTACACACGGGGTGAGGCTTGGTTGCTTGCGAAAGGTTGGGAAGAAGCGAAGACTGACCTGACAGCTGCACTCCTACAAAACGTAGATGTCGCTGCTGCGTTTCATAATACCCACGGGAGCATTGCTGCTTTTGAACGGCAAATAGGGGTTCTTTTACCGAAAGAGATTGTCGAGCTGCTGACCCCGCGGAGTGAACCGTTTGAAATTGATAAAGACGCGCGGATCGCGTTGGGAATGAAGTACTACGGAAACGACGAACTCAGCAGCGGCCTGGCCTCAAAACTTGCAGGAGTATCACGAGAAGAATTCTGGTATTTGATGGGGGATTACGGACTCTCACTGTTTGGTGATGACGAAGAGTACGCCAAGAGTGGATTTTAAAGAATGCCGATACAACCAGTGATTAGCAATAACAGTCCGCTTGTTGGACTCCTCGGGCTCAACCTTCTTTCTCTATTGCGAGATCTTTATACAGAGGTGTGGATTCCACGAAAAGTTGAAAAGGAGTTTCTCAAAAAGGATCCGATAGTCCGTCAGGAAGCCCTCGAAAATGCTCCGTGGATTAAAATCGTCGATTTAACGGATCCACAAACCGCTGCGGTTTATGTGGAACTTGATAAAGGTGAAGCCGAGGCTCTGGCTCTCGCAGCCGAACATGATGCACGCCTCATTCTGCTTGATGAAAAAATCGGAAGACAAACAGCCGAAAAAGTTGGATTAACCGTTAAGGGGATAGTAGGCATTTTGCTTGAGGCAAAGGAAGAAGGCTTGATTGATGTCATCAAGCCGCTTTTAATTCGGTTGCAGGCTAACGGAATCCACCTGAGCGAATCACTCATCAATAACGCTCTGCAAGACGCAGGTGAGATGGATTAGCGGCATGTTTACAAAGCACACTCACATTTCACACAAAGAGGTAAACCCATGGATCAAAAATACCGTATTCAGAACGCCGAAACAATACCGAGTCCGTCCCTTGTTGTCTATCTCGCACAGGTTCAGCAGAACATTGAACATGCGATCGCTACTGTTAATGGGGATGTCTCGAAGCTGAGACCGCATGCGAAGACGCACAAAACCGCAGAGATTATCGCGATGGAACGGGATGCGGGCATCCTCAAACACAAATGCGCCACGTTGCGAGAAGCAGAGATGTTGGCACAGAACGGTATTCAGGATATTCTAATCGCCTATCAGATGGTGGGACCTAACGTCAACCGTTTTGTGTCGCTACAACTAAACTATCCAGATGCTGATTTCAAGGTCATCGTTGATCATACAGAAGCAGTGTCGGCACTCTCGGCAGAAGTGGCGAAGTTCGGATTAACGGTCAAAGTTATGCTGGATTTGGATGTGGGGATGAACCGCACAGGGATACCGGTCAGCGATGCTGCTGTGGATGTCTATGCGCAGATTGAAGCGGTAGAAGGGTTGCAACCGTGGGGATTACACGTTTACGATGGGCATATCCACGATGAAGATGTCGCCGAGCGGAAAGCGTCCTGCGACGAAAGTCTCGCACAGGTAGCAGAGATGCAAGATAGGCTTACCGCCAAAGGACTTGACGTGCCGTTGATTGTGATGGGCGGTACGCCGACATTCCCGATCTATGCAGAGACACCGGGTGTTGAGACATCACCAGGGACGTTCGTTTTCCACGATTACGGTTACACGACCCGTTATCCCGATCTCGGTTTTACACCCGCGGCACTGCTCCTGAGCCGTATCATTAGTATTCCTACGCCGCATCGGATTACGCTTGATTTGGGACATAAAGCCATCGCCGCGGATCCAGAGGGCGTGCGCGGTGTCGTTTTGAGTGTTGACGATGCTGAGGTGAGCATGCAACACGAAGAACATTGGGCGATTAACGTTCCTGACAGCACACCGATGCACATCGGGCAAGAGATTTACGTCTGCCCAACGCATATCTGTCCGTGTGTCGCGTTGCATCCGTTTTACTATCTCGTGGATACCGATGGGTATTGTCGGGGGACATGGGAGGTAACAGCACGCAATCGGACTGCTGCGTGAGAGGGGTCAAAGATATCCGGAATTAGTCAGAAGATTTGCTAAATGCTTTTTACCACTGCACTTCCCTCTCAAAACCAGCAAATTTTTCCCACGGAATCGTACTCTGAGTTGTTTTAGACCTCTCGGATTGCTCCACTTAATGCCTCGACCGTCGAACAGAACTGGACAGTATTCAGTCAGAGAAATACTCGTTGCTGAGGCAATGCTCTGGGCGAATTTCAGGCTATTTTCTAATTGTTCGACGACATCAGATTCCTCAGCTTTGCCACTCTTAAGTTCGATTGGCACTGCTACGAGTCTTTTGTCAGTGTTAATGAAGAAGAGAAGTCTATCACATCGCTTTTCAGTTTTCTTTTGAAAATCAAATTCATTTTCCACGTGGACTATAATTCGTTTGGGCGGTACGCCCTCCATGTCTACGGTACATCCCTCTCCACTACAAGCATTGATCAAATTATTCTCATTGATTTGTCTCCGAATTTCACCAAAAATCTGACTTTCATTCACTGATGTTATCGCCTTCCGTTTCCTCAAGTTGGTTATGGAGTCCGGCTGAGCGGTTATACAGATTTAGTGCTAATTCTTCGTAGTCCGGCGGATCTATTCCGTCAAGATTCGTAAAGTGTAGCGGTTCCACTGGCTTTTCCTTATGGAAATGCCATGCCCCAACCTCATCGGGTAATAGCCAACTTTCTGGTCCTTCAGATTTCTTCCGCAATTCACCTTTTTTCTTGAGGACACCTTCGCGAATCAGGTTCCCTATTTCCTTGAGCAACCAATCGCTATGCGTCGTTACCACTACACGTACACCAGCGCGCACCAAGCGCGCTAAAGTAGCGGCAATTTCTGTCTGAGCACCGGGATGCAAATGTGCTTCGGGTTCTTCAATGATAAGCGTATCGCCAGGACGGATAAGTCCTCGGATAAACAGAACTAAAGGGGCAAGTTCGGATACCATTGATGAAGCTTGCGTCAGACGAATTTCCGCCTCCATTTCCCGCGGGTGGTAGATGAAAGTAGGATAGCCGCTTGGTGATGGTTTCCAAATGATCTTGCCATGGAGCACGTTAAACTCCAGCGCATCAGCAATAGCTATCATTTCATTGTTAGGATTTTTATTTGATCTATAAAGAATGATTTGTTTTAAGAAGTCAGACATACCACCTGGAAGTACCGGAACCTCAGGAGATGGTTCAAATCCGGCACGTCTAGCGCGTGCTACAAGTGAGCTCGCAATCACCGTGTGGCTCTGCATAAGACAGCTTCGAGTGGCAGGTAAATAATAAACTTCTCCAGCACTTTTGTTAAGTCTATT
>JAPPDN010000751.1 GCA_028824575.1 Candidatus Poribacteria bacterium
CTTGCATCTGGGAGCGTAGGCGCGTCCATGCGGGGATGTGTTCGGGTCGGAGCGGTTCCTCGTAGAAATACGGATCGTAGGGCGCAAGGGCGTTAGCGAGTTGGAGTGCGCGGATAGGTTCAAATATTTTAGCGTGTGGATCGAAAGCGATCTCCCAGTCCGACGGCGTATTCTCACGGATCTGCTCAAAATAGGTAGCCGCTGCATCGCAGACGCGTCCCCATCGATTCGCATCCGGGTCGAGTTGATAGGGACCGGTCTTGAAAGCGGTGAACCCCCACTCTTCATGGAGTTTATTTGCCTGATCGGCGGCTTCGATGCCGTCTCTGCCGCCGATGCCACGGTAGACTCGGACGCGATCTCGTGCATGTCCGCCGAGGAGCATATAGACCGGTAAACCTGCCGCCTTCCCACTGATGTCCCAGAGTGCATGATCGACAGCGGAGATGACGGCGAGTCCGGCACCGCCGGGTGGGAACCGGAACTGCTGATGCAGTTTCATCATGATGTACTCAATCCGCCTCGGGTCGTCGCCTTGAATCATCTCAAAGATATAATCAGCAATTGGTTCAACAGAGAGATCAGGTCCCGTGGAGTAAGCCTCACCCCATCCGTAGAGTCCTTCGTCTGTTTCGACTTTGATAAGGCCGCGGGGACGGTTACCAAAGCGCGCCATAAAGGTCTTAATCGCAGTAATTTTCATGTTTTTAGCTATGTGCCTCCGCG
This sequence comes from Candidatus Poribacteria bacterium, assembly GCA_028824575.1. GTDB lineage: Bacteria > Poribacteria > WGA-4E > WGA-4E > WGA-3G > WGA-3G. Next base: position 727 of record JAPPDN010000751.1, read on the forward strand.
CTGCCCTTCATTTCGTTTTAGGCAGGTTTTTTGGTTCAATGAGGGTGATTCATAAATCAGGAGTAATTATTATGGGTCGCGAGCGCAGCTCGCTCCTACAACAAGGATAGAATCCACTAACATTTTGATCGCTGTATGCAACGTCGCGAGTGCAGCTCGCTCCTACAAAAGAGACAGTTGCATTGCTAATGGCTATTCTTCACCATGAATCCGTGCGAAACGGTGATGCGGGTAGCCCCTCCTTATTCACGAAATTGGGTTCCGCGCTCTGATGCCAACCAAATCGGACAGCGACTGGATCCGCAACGGTATCGCTGGAGACGACGATTGTGTCGCCATCAATTGTTGCTTGCGCTTCAACGAATTGCTTATCTTCACCAGCGATTTGGAACCATGTGAGCGGTTTTTGATCTTGCGAGGTTAAACCGCTACCGACGTGATCAAACGTGAGTCGGATTATATTTCGTTCGACTGCCATTGATTTGTAGAGCGGGCCGGAATACGTCACATCATCTCTGCTGTAGTCCTTCGCGAGTGCCCACAATGCCAGCCGTCTGCCGACATCCTGTTTATTGCGCGGATGAACATCTCTCGGGTTCCCGATGTCAGTTGTCACCGCCATACCGGTATTTGGGAGTGCCAACGTCGCTGTTTGTGCTTCCCAGATTTGCGGCAGGAAAAACTGACCTTCCTCTTGATTACTGTAATTGAAGGGTGCGAGTTGCACGAAATAGAAAGGGAAATCGCCTTGTCCCCAGACCTCACGCCAGCCATTGATGAGTGCCTTCATCTTCTCGTGGTAGATCATACCGTCCTGATGGTTTGATTCGCCTTGATACCAGAGTGCGCCGCGTATGCCGTAAGGAACGATTGGATGCACCATACCGTTGTAGAGTGCCGTCGGTCTCCCAGCATCCATTAGCGGATGCGTATTGTCAGGCATCGGTTTAAGCTGCACATCGGTTTCCAGTGCTTTCCGTGTTTCGGCGATCCACGCTTCTATCGCGTTTATTTTGTCTGGGAGTTGCGCGCGATAGTTTGTCTGTATGTTTTCGACTTCCTTGTTTATAGACGCAAGGGCAGGCACACCGGCAAAGCCTACGGGGGGTGTCCACGGTTCAATGAGGGTACCGCCCCAGGAGGTGTTGATTAGTCCGATCGGGACATCAAGGTTTTTATAGAGTTTCCGCCCGAAATAGTAGGCGACAGCGGAAAAATTCGGGATTGTCTGAGGTGTGGTTTCGTACCAATCCGCCTCAACATCTTGCTGGGGTAAACCTGATGGGACTCGCGGGATATGGAACAGTCGGATTTTCGGATACATCGCTGCGGCGATCTCTTCCTCGCTATCATTTGAGATATTTACGGGCCATTCCATGTTTGACTGCCCGGAACAGACCCAGACTTCGCCGAAAAGCACGTTCGTCAGTTCGAGGGTGTTACTACCTTTGATTTGGAGTGTATAGGGACCGCCAGCTGCCATCGCTGGGAGTTTAACTTGCCAATTGCCATCAGCGTCGGCGACAGCGGTTGTTGTAACTGGCTTGACATTTTCGGCTTCAGCACTGAGTGTTAGGGTAATCACTTCGCTTGGGGATGCCCACCCCCAGATCGGGGTCTGCATGTTACGCTGCAGGACCATGTTGCTGCCGAAGACACGCGGCAATGTAACTTCGGAATACGCGATACTTCCGATGAGAAGTGATAGAAAGCCAATGAGAAATAGCGGCGTTAGTTCCATATCTTTGTTCCTTCAATTAGATAGTTGCGGAAGGCGTAAGTTTTACTATAATGGCTATTTTACCATGAATCCGTACGGAACGGGGATGCAGGTAAACCTTCCTTATTCACGAAATTGGGTTCCGCGCTCTCATGCCACCCGAATCGGACAATGACCGGGTTCGCAACGGTATCGCTGGAGACGATGATTGTGTTGCCATCAATTGTTGCTTTCGCTTCGACGAATTGCTTATCTTTACCGGCGATTTCAAACCATGTAAGTGGCTTTTCATCTCGCGACATCAAACCGCTACCAATAGCGTCAAAGGAAAGTCGGATTGTGTTCCCTTCTACTGCCATTGATTTGTAGAGCGGCCCGGAATAGGTCACATCATCTCTGCCGTAGTCCTTCGCAAGTGCCCACAATGCCAGTCGTCTACCGACATCTTGTTTGTTTCGGGGATGGATGTCCGTGAGATTACTGATGTCGGTCGTTACAGCCATGCCGGTATTTGGGAGTGCCAACGTCGCTGTTTGTGCTTCCCAGATCCGGGGTAGGAAAAGGTGACCTGCATCCAGCCCCCTATAATTGAACCGCTTACTGTAATTGAAGGGTGCGAGTTGTACGAAATAGAACGGGAAATCGCCTTGTCCCCAGACCTCGCGCCATCCATTGATCAGTGCCTTCATCTTCTTGTGGTAGCGTATACCGTCTCGGAGGTTGGATTCACCTTGATACCAGATCGCGCCACGTATAGCATAGGGAACCAGCGGATGCACCATACTGTTGTAAATTCTTGTAGGTCTTGTGTGATGCCTTAGAGGATGCCTATTTTCAGGCATCTGCGTCAGTTGTGCCCCGGTTTCCAACGCTTTGCGAGTTTCCGCTATCCACGCCTCAACCTCCTCCATTTTCTTTCGGAGTTGTGCGCGATAGTTGGTGTGTGCTTCTTGAATCTCTTTGGATATGGAGGCAAGGGCGGGAACATTGGCAAAACCGGCAGGCGGGGTCCACGGTTCAATGCGGGTGCCACCCCACGAGGTGTTAATTAATCCGATTGGGATATCAAGGTTTTTATAGAGTTTCCGCCCGAAATAGTAGGCGACAGCGGAGAAATTTTCGATTGTCTCAGGCGTGGTTTCATACCAATCCGCCGCGACATCTTGTTGAAGCAATCCTGATGCTACTCTCGGTACATAGAACAATCGGATTTTTGGATACATTGCTGCGGCGATCTCTGCTTCACTGTCTTTTGAGGCACGGACTGCCCATTGCATGTTCGACTGCCCGGAGCAGACCCAGACTTCACCGAAAAGCACGTTTGTCAGTTCAAGGGTGTTACTGCCCTTGACTCGGAGTGTGTAGGGGCCGCCAGCTGCCATGGCGGGGAGTTTGATCTGCCAATTGCCTTCCGCGTCCGCAACCACAGTAGTCGTTGAAAGTGGTTCGATACCTTCGGCTTCAGCACTGAGCGTTATGGTGACCTCTTCACCTGCGGATGCCCACCCCCAAATAGGGACCTGCATATCACGTTGCAGTACCATATTGCTGCCGATGACACGTGGCAATGTGACCTCGGAATATCCATGGGTTTGTGCGAAAAGTAAAAGATAAACAATAAGAAATAGGACAAGTCGTTTCATGTTTTGCTCCTTTGTATGGCTATCAACAGTCGGCGGGAGAGTTCTATTTCAACGCTCGCTCTTTCTGATTGCTGAAAGCCGATTACTGACTGCTATTCAGCCGTTCAGCGAGGTAACTGTTGCGTTGCATGACCTGATTGTTGCGGATACAGATGCCGAGTGCTTTCTTCGTGCCGACGATCACGACGCGCTCCTTCGCACGGGTGATGCCGGTATAAAGAAGATTCCGCTGTAACATGAGATAGTGTTGTGTGTGCAACGGGATAACAACGGCGGGATACTCGCTCCCTTGTGCTTTGTGGATCGTCGTGGCGTATGCCAAGACGAGTTCCCCGAGATCTGCCGTATCGTAAGCTACCTGTTTATCAGGGTACTGGATGTGGATTTTTTTGTCAAGGCGTTCGATTGCCACAACCCTTCCGATATCGCCGTTAAACACGTCGTAATCGTAGTTGTTGCGGATCTGCATCACTTTATCGCCGATGCGGAAACCTCCGACGGTGACGGACGTGTCTCCGAAGCGCGATGTTTGTGCGTATGCGCGACTTCCGAAGCGCACTTTCTCCAACGGGTGGCTTGCTGGGGCAGTATATTCTTGGTTCAGGACCTCTTGAAGGCGTTTGTTGAGGTTTTCAGTACCGAGTGTTCCGCGTCGCATTGGACATAGGAGTTGGATGTCGTCTATCGGATGGTAATCATAGTGCTGCGGTAAGCGATCGGCAATGAGAGAACAGATTAATTCAGTAATTGTTTCGGGATCTTCTTCCTCCATAAAGAAAAAGTTCCGATCTGCGTCACCAGTGAGTTCGGGGAAATCGCCTTTGTTAATATAATGTGCGTTTGTGACGATCATACTCTCTTGCGCTTGACGGAATATTTCAGTCAACGCAATGACCGGTATTTTTTGCGAATCGATGAGTGCCTTGAGGACATTACCCGCGCCGACAGAGGGTAACTGATCAACGTCGCCGATAAGGATGACAGTCGTACTTGGACGGATCGCCTGCATCAATCGATTCATAAGGACGAGGTCCACCATAGATGTTTCGTCAACAATGACGACATCAGTCTCTAAAGGGTTCTGGCGATTGCGTTTAAAACTGTTAATTTGCGGGGAAAATTCGAGGAGTCGATGGATGGTTTTGGCTTCGCCGCCGGTTGTTTCGCTGAGTCGTTTCGCTGCGCGTCCGGTAGGTGCTGTTAAGGTGATGTGTTTGCCTTGTGCTGCAAACAGACGAATCATGCCGACTGTCGTTGTCGTTTTACCGGTGCCGGGTCCGCCGGTGAGAATCATTGCGCGTGCTGTCATTGCCGTGTGGATCGCTTCGCGTTGCTGCGGGGCGAAATGGAGACGCATTTCGGTCTCTAATTGCGTAAGAAATCCGGCAATCTTAGATGACGACGTATCGGTTTCAGTGTGACTGATATTGTGCCTCTCACCGTAAACGAGGAGTCTCGAAAACTGATTGGCGACTCCGAGTTCGGCGTAGTAAAAAGGGGCGAGGTAGATGGCGGAATGGTTGTCAGTTATCAGTTGTTGGTTATCAGTTGGAAGAGATTTCTGATCTGCATCAGGCACCTCTTCTGGGTTCTTGGTTCCTGATTGCTGATTGCTAATATCGTAGTTGTCTTGCGTTTCGCCTATGTCGACCTGTTCGTCGGAGCTCGTCAAGTCTGTGAAACTGGGATTTATAATTTCCTCTTTTTCAACGAGGGCATGGATACCTTTTTCTATTGATTCAGGTTCCTGTTCCAACATCGTCTGGCACGCCTCAATGAGTTCGGGACGGTGTTGAAAGACGTGTCCATCATCTGCTTTTTGACTGAGGACGTATTTGATTCCGGCTTCTACGCGTTGCGGTGCGTCCTTATCCATACCGAGTTTCTGTGCGATCGTGTCAGCGGTTACAAATCCGATGCCGTAAATATCATCTGCGAGTTGATAGGGATTTTCTGTGACAATCGGGATTGCATCGTTTCCGTAGGTCTTGTAAATCTTTGCAGCGTGCGCCGTGCTCACATCGTGTGATTGCAAAAAGAGCATGACGTTTTTAATTTCGCGTTGTGCCTCCCACGCTTCTTTAATGATTTCCACGCGTTTCCGCCCGATACCCGGTACGCGTGCGAGTTTGTCGGGTTCGTGCTCGATGATGTCCATCGTATCCATACCGAACTTACGGACAATAAGTGCCGCCATCTTCGGGCCGATGCCCTTAATGAGTCCTGAGCCGAGGTATTTTCTCAGTCCGACGACATTTGCAGGTAGGATGGTTTCATACTTCTCAATTTGGAACTGTCTGCCGTATTTAGCATTGTCTACCCATTCGCCTTGGAGGAGGAGGCTCTCGCCGGGGTTAACAGATGCCAAATTGCCGACGACGGTGAGGAGTTCGGCATGGTCACGCGCGGCGAACCGCCCGACAGTATAACCGGTGTCAGGGTTCTCATAGACGATACGTTCAAGTATACCCTGTAGTGTGTCCATGCTTTTGTCCAGATGCGTACGCACGCAGGCCGCTCACCGCCTCTTTTACCCGACAATTTTCAGGTGAGACCTATCCAATTTCCGTCATCAGTTTCCGAAAAGCGTTGAGTTGTGGTGGAATGATATGCGTTGTATCGGTTTTGTTTTCAAGTGCCTCAATGGTCTTGAAACCGTTGCCGGTGATGGCGAGCACTGTCGGTTCATCGGGTTGGATGTGCCCATTTTCTATCAATTTTTTCGCAGCGGCAAGCGTAACACCCCCAGCCGTTTCGGTGAAGATCCCCTCTGTAGCGGCAAGGAGTTTGATGGCTTCTACGATTTCAATATCGGTGGCGTGTTCACCGACACCACCGGAGTTACGGACTGTATCCACGGCATAGATGCCGTCGGCAGGATTGCCAATAGCGAGCGATTTAGCGATCGTGTTCGGCAGGACAGGCTTCACAAAATCACCACCCTCTTTATAGGTGTTAACGATCGGACCGCAGCCTTCCGCTTGGGCGACGTGTATTTTGGTGTTCGGTTTGTCTATTAGCCCCAAAAGGTGGAATTCTTTGAGTGCTTTACCAATCTTTGTGATAAGGGAACCCCCGGCGGCGGGAGCGACGATATGTGCGGGTGCCTCCCAACCGAGTTGTTCAATCAGTTCAAAGCAGAGTGTTTTTGAGCCTTCGGCATAGAAGGGACGGATGTTGATATTAACAAATGCCCACGGATAGACACCGCCGACTTCGCTACAGAGCCGGTTCACCTCGTCATAAGTCCCCGTAATGCCCACGACTGTGGGGGCATAAACGAGAGATGCGACGATTTTACCGATTTCAAGGTCGGCAGGGATGAAGATGAAGCAGTTCAGTTTGGCGATGGCAGCGTGCGCTGCAACGGCGTTCGCGAGATTGCCGGTAGAGGCGCAAGAGACCGTGTCAAAGTCAAACTCCTTTGCTTTACTCAGAGCGACGGCGACAACACGGTCCTTGAAAGAGAGCGTCGGGTGACAGACAGAGTCGTCTTTAATATAGAGTTCCTTGACCCCGAGTGCGTCTCCGAGGTTTTTGGCTCGGATAAGCGGTGTGAACCCGGTGCTGTGCCCATCGGTCGGTTCGCCGTCTATGGGGAGGAGATCGGCGTAACGCCATAAGTTTTCGGGTCCGTTTTCTATTGAGCGTCTTGAGATAGATTTTTGTATCGCTTCATAGTTATAGTCTACTTCGAGGGGACCAAAACAGAATTCGCAAACGTGAAGGGGTTCTTTCGGATATTTGTTATCACATTCACGGCATCTGAGTCCCAATACTTTTTCCATTGTTCTATACCTCTTTGATTTTTCAACGATTGGGTTTTCGCGCCGATTTTTCTATTTTGACCCTCAATTCATGCCTTCCTCCATTATGTTCGGTATCAAGTTGCTGGTCAAAAGATGTGAGTCCTATAGAAAATTAGTAGTACCTACGCATTTCCTCTTAAAGTCCGCCTGATAAGGGGATTTAGGGGTTAAATACAACCCAATAACGATTTTTTCTGCAATTTGCGTAAGCCTCATTAGATTGTCAGTTTAAGGTTAAATTCGTTCTTGCCAGCTTGCAATGTCAGGCGTATAAAGAGCGAGTGTTTCCCTATCCACCTAACATCATCCGTGTTAGATTCAGTTAATTGTAAGCCCTCGTGATCGCCCCATACGGTTATGCCATAAGGCATTGCTTTGATCGATTCTACCGTGATAGTGATGCGTAATTCTGTACGGTGCCGAATCGGCGAAAAACCTGTTAAAACAGGTTTGCTCGCATCGGATTGCAATACCCGTTCACTGATATAATTTTTAATCTCAACGGGTTCCATGCCACCTTCAACGAAGGCGAATTCACATGCTGCATCACAATAGAGCATCCTTAACGTAGACTTCGGCTTGGCAGCTGTGTCCTGTGTTTCTATGTTTTTTGCTACAACAGTTGTCGGTTCGGTCTTCTCACAATGGAACATGTAATCATCAACCATTTGAGAAAGCGGTATCGGTTTTGTGTCTTCAACGCTGACAACGTGCGCGAAGTAGGTATCCAGACGTTCCAGCCCCTCCTCTCCAAGCTGCGCAACGGTAAACGGATCAATATGTTCAATATAACTGAGCCACGGATTCCATGCTATATTTTCTACGTAGATATCGTAATACTGCTGTGCTGTTCCGTTCAAAAGCGCGGCGCGGAGATTATCGGTCCCTTCTGCGAGATGACCAGCGGTCCGGTATGGGATACCGACGATGTTTTTAAATTGGTGCGCAAGACTTTCATCGGGGGTCTCTCGTGTTACAATTGCATCGCTGAACGTTGAAACCTCAAGCGGATAAAAGCATCCAAAACCGCCCCGATCCATTTCTGGTTCGGGTGTGTCAGGTTCAGTGTCATCTGTATCCTGTTGGCGCCAGTGATACCCCCAGAGGCCTTGGAACCCAGACTGTTCGAGTGCGCGGAGGAGCACATCATTCTTGAACACCGCGCCCGCGACACTCGGCTCTGCCCAAGGTAGTACGCGCTTGATTCTTTCCCACTCTTTAGATATATATTCTGGCAGTTTCTCACGCATCGTGACGACGTGTGATGCCATGGCTTCTGTACTATTGCCGGGGTTCGCGTCTCGTTGTGTCTCCCAATTTGAATCCCACATCGGCTTGATGTCAAGTGTTAGTAGCGGAACATCCCCAACCTCAGTATGCCATTCTGTGAGCAATTTAGCGACGACTGGCACGGACTTCGGGTCTATTGCCCATGTAATCGGGATACCGTGTTTATGCGCGATTTCCGCTAACAGTCGCATGCCCTCAAGTAGTCGTGTTCTGTCCTCCGCTACTGCTGTGCTTACCAATCCGTAGTTTAACATATTTTTAATAGTTATCAGTTTTCAGAAGAATGGCTTTCAGCCGTCAGTAAACAACTTGTGGCGGTTACTTTACAGGTAACGATCATAAGAGGGCTCTGACTGAAAGTCGATTGCTGACGGCTGATGGCTATTCTAAAAAGACAGTAACGCCCATATCTGCGTATTTCTGGCGTGTGCTGGGATTTCCGTTCCTAAAGCAGACAGCGGTTGTCGTTCTCTCCAAGGCTCTGGCAACGTATTCAACACAGGCATCTACCGTCTGAAGGGCGTGATTCGGGTGTCCCTCAATGCTAAATGTCAGATCAGCGGGCCCGAAAGAGAGGCAATCGACACCGGGCTTCGCAAGGTGTCGTGCGTGTGTGACGGCTTCTATGGATTCGATTTGCATCCAGAGGATTCCGTTGTTGTTCCACCATTCGGCATATTCGAGTCGTTCTTTGCCTGCGGAATTCACGCGGGGGGCACCGCCCCAACTCCGGATGCCCTGCTGCGGGTAGTAGAAAGCGGCGACCGCTTCGTCTACTGTTTCGTCTAATTCAACTTGCGGTACCTCAATACCAGCGGGGCCCAAGTCGAGATAGTTTCCAATGAGATAGGCGTTTCGGGTGTGTTTAATCCGAAAATTGACTGGAATCTCCAGTTCATTCGCCATATTGCAAAAGGCAACGAGCCGGTCTTCGTTGTACGGAGAGTGTTGGCTATCAACGGCGACAAAATCGTAGCCGCCTTCTTCGACTCTGGCGACGAGCGCATCGCTGGATGTCGCCATTGAGACATTAGCACCATAGACGTGTTCTCCATTGTGAATCCGCTGTTTTAAATTTGCTGCTGGCATTATTGTCCTCGCTCTTATATGTGCAGTGCGCGCGTAAGTTCAGTTCTAAAAATATAAATAGCATCGCGAGATGCTATTCTGAAACCGAGGTAGACATTGCGATCACGACTAAATCTCTATAATTATACCGTTGTGTAGGACTTAACAAAATCTCAAGAATGTGGTAGAATCTATAAAACTCTACACTTTCTGTTGACTTGTGCCATACTTCCTGCTTCAACGTCCACTGCCTCTCAACGAGGTCTAACACGGACTCCACAGGCGTTTTACGTCTCCTCGCAACTCGTGGCGACGGTTAAAAGGTCAAGCGGGACATAGGTTATAAGCAGCGTTTAGGTCTCTGTCAGCCTCAAAACCACACTCGGTGCAGTGATAAGTCCGGTCAGAGAGTGTTAAGTCTGTTTTTTTGTGTCCGCAGTTGCTGCAGGTCTTTGAACTGGCAAAGAACGGGTCTGCTTCGTCTATCGGTATACCACGCCTATTTGCTTTATATTTGAGTTTCGTTAGGAAACCACCGAGTGCGGAATCCGACAACGCCTTGGCTATATTCCTGTTCTTGAGCAGTCCGCTGATATTCAGCGTCTCAATCCGGATAGCACTCGCTTTACGAACGATTCTGATTGTCGCTTGGTGGTGAGCGTCTGAACGGATATTAGCAACACGGGCATGAACAGCAGTGACACGTTTTTTCTGTTTAGACCTATTCTGACTGCCTTTCTGCTTGCGTGAAAACTTCCGTTGTTCGCGTGCCAACTTCCGTTCATATCGCTTCAGTGGACGTGGATTGTCATAGGTATCGCCATTAGAACAGGTTGCTAATGTGTTGATACCTACGTCAATACCGATAGGCTCTCTGTCGTCAAACAGAGCAGGTTGGTGTTTGTAGTTGTCAGAATCAATGCGTCTCACAGTAATCGAGGCAAACCACTTATGGTTGTGTTTTGAAATGACAACTTTTGTGATTTCACCAGAATACCGGAGTTCTTCGCGCATGCGAACCCAACCGATTTTAGGGAGATGGATACGCTTTTTATAGACGTCAACACTGCCTTCGCCATTATCTGCTTGGTAGGAGCATTTACCAGATCGGTTCTTATAGACGGGGAATCTGTTTTGTCCTTTCTTCCAACGTGTTACAGCGTCTCCAAGGTTATGTATCG
>JAPPDN010000371.1 GCA_028824575.1 Candidatus Poribacteria bacterium
CGAGGGTTTTGGAGCAAGGCATACGTTGGGACCCACCGTTTTCTCGAAACATCCCACCAGACGGTCGCTCCACATGGCTGAAAAATAAAACGATTTTGCCGTTCGGTCCAGAGTTCTCTATTCAAAAATATACCGGTGTGTTGGATCGTGTCGACTACCCGAACATGAAAGTATACCGAGGGACAGCCGTCGGCGGTGGTTCCATCGTATACGGTGGTATCAGCATCGAGCCACCTGAAGAACTGTTTTATGAAGTTTTTCCACGGGGTGTCTCCTATCAGGAGTTACACCCTTACTATGACCGTGTGCGGGATATGCTGGGCATTTCGACGGTCCCCGCGGATATTGAGAAAGCGTCACACTACGAGTATGCTCGTGTGTTTGCGAAGCACGCAGCGAACGCCGGATTAGAGGTTACCTCTATAGGGCAGGCAGCGGATTGGGATGTAATTCGTTCAGAAATCGCTGGTATGCTACCCCCTTCTGCTATCATTGGAGAGATGTTGTACGGGGGCAACAGTAATTACAAAAACAGTCTGGATACAAATTATTTGCCGATGGCTGAAGCGACAGGTTATGTAACCATCCATCCGTTGCATCGCGTTGTCGATATCAGACAACACAATAGCGGAAAATACGCGGTGACTGTCGAAAATATAGATGAGACGGGTAAGGTACTGCAAACCAAAGAGATTACCACGAACTTCCTCTTTTTCGCTGCTGGCTCTATCGGGACAACGGAGCTTTTGGTTAAAGCACGGCATACTGGGAATTTAGCGAAGTTAAACGAAGATGTCGGTAAGGGCTGGGGAACCAATGGGAACGTCCTGTTTTCTCGCGCTGTAGAGGAATCGACAGGCAAGATGCAAGGTGGCCCTGTCATCACAGGTGTTAGCGATTATGGTAATACACAGACCCCTGCGTCCGTAGAATCTGTATTTTTACCCATCGTGCACGATTGTCGCTGTTTACTACAACTTCTGATAGGTTTAGATACCGAACGTGGCGAATTCTCTTATGACTCGATCCGTGATAAAGTTGTCCTGAATTGGTCGCCAACAGGCAATGCGCGTGCTGCAAGCGCAGCGGTAGATTTCACAGCACGTATGAACGCTGCTAACGGTGGAACGCTCGGTATTTCTGAAGGTGTACCTTTCCCGATACCGGATGTGTCGGCAGATTTTACATATCAGCCCTTGGGTGGCATGGTGATGGGGAAAGCCTGTGATTTCTACGGGCGCGTACACGGGTATCCGAGGATGTATGTTATGGACGGATCGTTGTTACCGGGTTCTTGTGCGACAGCGAATCCATCCTTGACGATTGCGGCTTTCGCTGAGCGCAATATCGAGAGAATCCTAACCGATGATTTGACAATGAATCGTGAAAAAAGAGAGATAGGTCGGTGATGGTACCAACTGCCCACTCTTTTTTTAAGTAGAACTTACACATTCCCTCTTAAAGTCCCCCTGATAAGGGGGATTTAGGGGGTTTAAATGCGGAAATTACCGATTTTTTGACCTCTAAACGTCCGATATTTACTCAATGTGCGTAAGTCCTGTTAAGTAATGGGTGATTATAGACTTTAGATGAATTTATCAAAAATCTTACCGCTCGCCTCGCCTCGCCGAAGCCCGACGCTTTAGCGTGTGGGTGGTATCACCATTGGTTCGCCGCCGCCATCTTCCAACCCGTTACATCTGCCTTGATGTCCCCGCCGATGCTGTAAAGGCAGATGCCAATATCTTCCGGCTTATGCAGTTGACTCTGTACGACTGCTTGACGTTCATTGATGAAGACTTCTACGAGTGCCCTGTCCATGAATATCCGTAAATTCAAATCTTCCCCGGTTTTCAACTCGAACGGCGCAATGCCATAAGGTTGGGAACTACCATAAAGTTTTTGCTCTTCGTTGCCATCACCTATCGAAATCGTTTTCTCGTCGGCTGAGTAGAAGATCTCCATCCCATTCTGGTTATCTTTGTCGCAGAACACTTTTACACCATAGTTTTTCGCTTCGGTCGGCTTGATTGCGACATTCAATTCAATCGTATCGCCTGAGATTTCCTTTAACCTGTAATCCTCACCGTTTTTCACCACGATATTATTCTCAACCATTTCATTGTAGCGTAGACACTCAAGTTCGCGAACCGGTTTAATACGCACAACTCCATCGTCAGGTAGACTCAACTCCCAAGGCAATGAGAATATGCAGCTCCATAAGGTGTTGCCGAGGTTAACCTGTATATTGGTAATGACGACTCTGCGTCCGTCTGGTGTGAGGAAGGTTTTCGGTGCCCAATAGATAGGTATGCCGCGATAATTGTTGGTCCAACTCATCTTGGTATGAAACTCGGGTGTGAACTTGTTATCCTTCCATTCACCGAGATAGTACCGCGCACCCCAGCTATGGCTGATAAGCAGCATCATGTGCTTGTTGCCGAGTTTGAAGAAATCGGTGCAGGAATGATCGTGTTGCTCAAGTCCGGGCAACTCTTTCGTCATAAATTCACCGAGAAATTCCCACTTCTTAAAATCTTTGGAGCGCATCAGTGTCGTCCGTTTATACCATGCCCCCAATCCTGGTCGGGTATCCTCCATAGGGTGATCACCAGAAAATATGTAGTAGTAATCTCCCTCAACCCAAGCCGTCGGATCCCAGAATACCCAATAATCGGCATCTCGCGCCTCTTGCGGCACCTCAATCTCAATCGGTTTAGACCAGTTCTCCAGATGCTCATCCGAAGCCTCAACGTATGTCGGGCGCCCGCCAAATATACCGACAAAGATGACTTTCTTACCGTCTTTAGTGATGATCGTACCACCCGTACCACAACCACCGCTGCCCAAAGCACAGTCGCCGCGCCGTCGCCAGTGAACAAGATCGGTACTCGTGAAATGACCGAAAGCGTGCTCGTCGCCTTTACACATATAACCGAAATGATACTGACCTTTCCAGTAGATCATGAAATTCGGATCGGTCGAATAGTTCCTTTCGTTATCGCCTTCGGAATTAACGAGGTGATATGTCGGTCGACTCGGGTCATGCATCAATCGTTGCCGAAAATCACGAGCGATACGGACGGCTTCGTTGTCGAGGGTAAACATGTGTCTGTCGTCTCGATCGAAAATAATATACGGGTCTTCATCGTTCTGTTTTATCGCTGCCATGTTTCTAAACTCAGGAAATTTTCCAGCACGATCTACCCACCAACCGTCTTTCGAGAAATCATACCAGCTGAACGGTTGAATTACCGACGGCGCGTTCGGTCTCAGCTCCTTAATCTGCGCTTGCGTCAAAGCCTGCGCATAAATCCGTACGTCCTTGACTTTTCCCTTGAATGATGTGGCGTAGTTCGGATTTAGATTGACTGAGCCAATTACGAGTTGTAGATAGGGGTTGTTCAGAAAATCGAATGGCTCTTTGATGGTATAGTTGGCGTACACTTCCCCATCGCGGTAAATGGTGACCGAGTTGTCCTTGTAAACGGCTGCCATCATCATGAATTGCCCGATTACAATTTCCTGTTCTGGATTTTGCGCGAGTTGTTCGAGGGTTTGCGTGCGAGTGTTATCATCACTGGCGGTGGACCACTTCCCTGGAGTATCCTGCCCAAAAGCGAGTGCGTCATACTTCTCAGCCGCCTGCACAGTAATCACGCTGCAGTGCTTTGGAGCGTCCTCATCAAAGCAGAACCAGCTGACGAGGGTCTTGTCCGTCGTCGTGGACATAAGTACCTACCTTTCAGTTTTATGTCTTATAGTAGATTCTGTAATTATTTATCCACTCAACATCGGTGCGGTTAGGAAACCGCACCTACGGGACTTTAGGGCGGGGTCTATCAGATAAATAGGTCACCAATCCTGCACTGAAACCCTTCAATAACGTTGCCGCCATCAAGGATGTCGTCTCCATGCAGAACGGTGATGTCTTCAGGGGACCGGTACACTTCTACAGTTTCTCGACGCGGATTCACAACCCACACCATCGCACACCCGGCATTTAACCATTCGTCTACCTTTTCTGCGACTTCAGTGTAGGTATCGCCTGGAGAGATGACTTCAACCGCAAGATCGGGGGCTCCTTCCCAATAGCCCTTTGAAATACCCCGTTCATCAATTGTGGCTTGACGGACGAATGCAGCACCTGGTGCACGCACGGTATCTGGATTTTGGGCAATCTTAAATCCTGTTTCGGCACCACAAACGTAGCCTAATTTATGCTTTTCAACGTGCGCGTCAAGATGTCTTCCAATTTTAGCCGATCGGATCCCGTGTTCAAATCCAGCAGGTGGCATTCTACGTATGACCCCTTTCACCAATTCATACCGATACCCATCATCAGGTTGTTTCCATAGATCCTCAGCTGTTAAAAGTGTGTGTTGCGCTGGTGGCAATTTGGATCTTGGTTGATTCTGTTGTGTTTCTGCCATTTTGCTTTCCTTATTTTATTATTCTGAAATCAACAAGGTTGGTATTCATAGGTTTCTGTATCAAACAATTTTAGTCCATTTGATATTGTTTTGGCAAGCGAAAAATTCACTAAAACCGATCTTCTGATATCGCACTATAATAAATTGCATTGAAGAGCAACTTAAAAGTGCCATAAGACTGCCCTCGATGCTGGGGTTTGAATCCGAAAAGAATCACGCGTCCATTGCCCAACAGTGTTTCCAAAAGTGCTACCTTCTGACGGATCCGTTTTTCGCCTTCGAGCCACCCACTCATCAACGGATTGAATTCTGGGTACGTTGCCACGGCTTTTGAATCGCCGCGAACACCGTCAAAAACAGGTCCCGATTTAAAAAAGATTGCCATCTCGCTGTCTAATCCGTATCCAATTGGATGCCTTGTGTCTATCCGAACGCGCAGTAATGAACCCGGGCAGAAAAACGTATCTTCGTTCGGTTGGTTGTTTTTCTCTACGACATTAACAATACCCTTTTCACCAAGTCCAAAGTATTTCAAAGGCAGTTCCGTCGCACGATTCAAACAAATAAGCGTCCCGCCGTCCGCCACGAACGTCCGCAAATTCGCCAACCCTTCAGTCCCGATGCCACCGGTATATTCCAGTGGTAATTTTCCTGCTGAATGTCCATTGAGAATACCGGAAGCTTCCAGATCCGGCAAAATGATAGCATCGTACCGTCTTGCCAAATCACCCGCTCGGATTTCTGCATTCGTGAGACTATTGTAGTTGAACCCGTGTGTATCCAAAACCCAGCGCGTCCACCCTTCGTCCATGTTCGCTGTCCACGGTTTGTAGAGACCAAGGCGCGGCGCACGTACGCTTGAAAACATACGACCGAGATTTTCTTCGTTGATAGATGCATCGGCGTGGATGTGGATGCCGTATTCCGATGCGAGTGCATTCAATTCCGCAATTTGCTGTAGTGGCGGTTCTACTGTCTTGATCAGGATAGCCCCGCGAGGCAGCGTTTTGCCAGCAAGTTCTATATCCCGTCGCGCCGAATAAAGTTTATATTTAGGACTGTCGTCGCCGAATCTCGCGTTGAACAGATGGTTGAGGAAAAGTGCCTCAGCGTTCGTTCGATTTTCAAATAGGTAACTTGTCGGTTCAGGTGTACCATCCAACGTGCCTTCCATCGTTGGAAGCATCGGCAGCTGTGCTAAATCCGCCTCGAACGGATGCACAACCGCGATCGTCCGCACCCCCATCTGTAATGGTAGCGTCCAACCTGCAATATCATAAGGTCGTTCGGGCGGTGATTCGGGGGATGGACGGCGTTCTGGATAGCGTTGCACCTCAAGCAGATCCTTCGCATGTGCCCGAAACGGTTGAGACATCAACACAACGTATGTATCCGCGGGATATTCTACACCATCAGCGGTAAACGGGGCGTTTGCCTGATGAATCTGTACGCCGCCGCGTTTCAGAATATCCAACATCTTGAGTGCTGTGTGAATGTCGCGTTGTTCAGTCGGGATGAGGAACGCGCGTGGAGGTTCATCCTGTCCTTTTGCGATTGCATTGAGTCCCATCTTATAAAAGTTTGTTTTCAGCGTTACCCGATGCTCGGCGACGAAATCGAGAATTGAGAATGCCGCCGCCTTCTCGTAGTCGACAATATTGCGCAATCGCCACCAGCCACCGGGCCACGGTTCTGGGAAATTCGTGCGAAGTGCATATTGATCAAGTCCTCGCCGGTAGCCTTTTAAGGTGTGATGGGGTTGGAAAATCGGTGTTGCGATTTCCACTCGCGCCGCTTCCGTCAAGATACCTACCATGTTATGGCGATACGGCACTGTCCGAAATCCGCCGTGCCACCACGTATCATAGACGGCGCTTGAAAGTACGCCTGTGAACCCGTCGCTCGTCAAGTCAAAGGCGAGTTGTGCACCAATGAGCGAAAGCGTCCGCTGTAGAAGCGGCGGGATATTTGGATTAACCGGCTCAAAATAGGGTGGTATCACAAATCGAGGACCGCGATAACTCATCTCATGCACATCGTAAACGACTTCAGGAAACCATTCTTCATAAAGCACGCGTGTCAGCAGCTGTGTTTCTATCTGTGTCAACATAAACCAGTCGCGGTTGTTATCGTGTCCTGTATATTTATGATATAACCACGGGATTTCCGATCCTTCGTGTGGCGTGCCGACGGTGCGGTTGTACCAATCCACTACGATGTTTAACCCGTCGGGATTTGCGGAAGGGATGAGCAGAATTATCACATTTTCAAGGATATCTTTGATTTGCGGGGTCTCGGCTGTTGCGAATTGATGTGCAAGCTCCATTGACATCTGCGAGGAGGCGATCTCTGTGGAATGGAGGTTGCAATTAATCAGTACAACTGCTTTACCTTCTTGCGCGAGTGCGTCGAGTTCGACACTACGTTTGGTCGGAATCGCTAATTCTCTCTGAATCTGCTGATAACGCGCCAAGTTCTCCAAGTTCTCCGGTGTGGAAATCAGCAGCATCAGAAGAGCATTGCCCTCGGTTTTTTTTCCGAGTTCTTCCACCAAAACCCGATCTGAATTTGCTGCGACATGGCGCATGTAATCGGAAACAGTTTTCCAACCTGCCACTTGATAATCCGAACCGACCTGAAATCCGAGGACCTCTTCTGGTGCCATCAGCTGCGCGGATGTTGGTCCTTGTAGCAAAACCGTACAAATGAGCAACACACCGAGTATATTCCATAACTTTGTCGCTCTAATTTCCTGAAAATCTGCTTTCCGTTGGCGAGATAGCGATACAGAATTGACACAATGAGAACGAAAAAAAATCATGAGAAAATTCCTTCCTATAGGCGCGAGTTACAGCGTTTTTTTAATCTTTAGTATAATCAAAACTCGCGCGCATGTCAACCTTATTCAATTAATTGGCAACGGACTGCTGATCACTGACAACCTATAATCGCTGATTGACCGCTGCTGTAGAAATCGAAATCTACACTTGACTTTTTTACGATTTTGTGGTATTGTTATAGGGGAATATTTCAAAGCCGCAATTTAACCTGACGCGCAGTTACACGTGTGAATTAAAAAGCGCAACTCATATTCAGAGTATCCATACTACAAAAATCAGGAGGAGAGCAGATCACAATGAAAAGGGTTATAATTATTCCGATCGTTGTTCTGTTGCTCGCGAGTTTAGGGTGTGAAACAAAACAGAAGGGACCGAGCAACTTAACAGTAGGCAAAAGTAAATTGATTGACAGCGGGAACGCCTTAGAAGCTGTTATACATCTCGAAAAGGCTGAAGAGGAAGAGGTCAATAAACTCGAACCTCGCGCACTACTTCTTATCGCTTATTCATACGGACTTTCCACTGGAGATGCCAATGCAGGTGGTGATGAAGCCAAGTTCAAAAATCAACGGGAGCAACGGATTGAACAATTGACAGACGCTGAGATGAAACACATCCTGCAAGTACTCAGTAAACCTTCACAGGTACGGAAAGCAGGCTTACAAGCACTCGTGGACAAGGGACATGACGCAGGTGTATTAATTCTCGACAGTCTTGCCAAGGGGAGGTATCCCTCACTTCACGCCGATTTTACACAGATGTTGGTTGATATGGGGCCTATTGGATTAGACCTCACTTTGGTCAGACTGACTGATGAGACGACCTCATCCGCTCTCAAAGGTAAATTGGTTCAGGTCTTGGCTGGCATCGGCGACGCGAAAGCTGTGGACGCATTGAAATCCGTTCAGTCCGAAACAACCACGGCGCCTGGACTCAGGATGCAAATTAACACCACGCTCTATCAGCTCGGGGAGGAATCCTATAAAAAAGACATCATCGCTGGTATCAGTCATAGTGATGTTGCGGTGCGCCGTGCCGCCGCGAAAGCAATGGTAAATATCAAGGGGATATCACCGAAAACGCTCATCGCAGGGTTAAAAGACGAGGACTCCGAAGTTGTCACATCGCTTGTAGAGGCACTTGAAGTCCATAGGGATGCAGCTGCTACCGATGAACTTA
Organism: Candidatus Poribacteria bacterium; assembly: GCA_028824575.1. Taxonomy (GTDB): domain Bacteria; phylum Poribacteria; class WGA-4E; order WGA-4E; family WGA-3G; genus WGA-3G. The sequence goes on from JAPPDN010000371.1 coordinate 8,453, forward strand.
TGAATATCCTCACTGGTGAATTGAACAAAGACCCGAAGCAGGCAGCGATTAATACGCTTGACGTTTATGGGCAGCACAAGCTCGCCAGAGGTCTTGCAAAACGCGCCACTATGCTACTTATTGGCGGAACGGTTAGCGATCCAGACAACCGCTATTATCTCGTGCAGCTGCTACGGAGAGAGCCATTTAAAAAACAGATTAAAGCCTTAAAGACGATCGAAGATCTTGGGTCCAAGCTTCATGAGTACCACGACAAGAAGGAGCAAGAGGATCTCGTCAAAATTCCACTTGCCCAACTCCTTAATGAAGTTCAGTGATCTCAGTTCGCCTTGTTATAGGATGGCATTTTCCGTAGAAAGGTGCTCAGTTTTCCGTTTGCCGCGCAATTAAATTCGGTCTTCGGCAGTTGGTTTCCACAGCAGAATGAACAGGGCTTCGGTAGGAAAATTGAACCGCTTTGCGAGTTGTGCCTTAAATTGTTGACATAAAAATGTATTTATTTTAGAATATTCCCTACATCAGTACTTATCCCGATCTGTAACGACTATTCGGTAGATGTGCAAATATAGACGCGATATGGAGAACCTGCAAGTTTTATCCTAAATTTGATGCCACAAGCCCGACGAAAGGGTATTCGGTTGGCTCTTTTTTATGTGCTTATAGGTTGAACAGTTGAATAATGGGTGCCCTTCATTATCTTCATGACGCATGGACGCGATACGCATCACGGACGGGTGAGTCTAATTGAGATTCCAGGAGGAAAAGAAAAACGGAACATGAAAAAAACTTTGATGATATTACTGCTTATAGGGGTTGTGAGCATCGGTTGTCAGGAACAGGTCATCACCCAGCTTGAAGTCGGCAGGAGTAAGTTATTAGACGCAGGGCTCACGCTGGAAGCTGTGGGGCACCTTGAACGTGCGGAACAGGAGGAGCAAAATAAGGTTGAACCGCGTGCACTCTTGGTTATTGCATACAGTAACGCGCTTTCATCCGGTGCTGCGAGGGTCCACAAGGTGGATGCAAGGTACAAAACTGAGCGTGACCGACGCGTTGGCGAATTGGGTGAATTTGAGATGAAAAAAATCCTGCAAATTCTCGATGAACGCCACAGGATCCAGAAGGATGCCATGCAAATCCTTGTTGATAAAGGCGCACCCGCCGTGCCTTTCATTTTGGAGGACCTTGTTAAAAACCGGTATCGCCATGTCCACGGCGACTTCATTCATATCCTGCAGGAAATCGGCAGTCCAGGTATTAACGACATCCTGGCGGCAGCTGGTGATAGCAACACACCATCTGCTGTGAAGATTCAACTCGTCCGTATCGTAGGAGATATAGGGGACACATCCGCCAGCACGGGGTTAAAAACACTCCAAAATTCAACTACGAATGAAGGGTTGAAGATGGAAATTAACACCGCACTCTATCTGCTTGGCGATGAAGCCTCTGAAGAAAAAATCATCGAGGGATTGACTGATAGTAACGTGGATGTCCGACGGGCCGCCGCCAAATCTATGATATTCCTCAAAGAACACCCCACGACTAAGATGATTGATGCACTTGAAGATTCTGATGATGCCGTACGTACGGATATTGCTATAGCATTGCGGGAATATCCTGACGCAGGTGCCGTTGACAATCTCGTCGCAATTCTGACCAATGGCTCAGGGCCCGAGACTAAACAAGCCGCTGTTGACACCTTGAACCACTATGCGGAAAAAGGACTTGCTGATGGCTTGGCTGCACGTTTGATCCAATTATTAACGGATACCGAAATCATCGACCACGAAGATAGGCTTCGCATCGTGCAACTGCTTAAGAAACCTACCCTAATTAAGCAGGTTGAAGAAGCGGACCAGTATGATAATCTACCGCATAAGATTTATCTTTTCTACGAGGAGAAGGAAACCAACGATATGGTGAGGGACGAACTCAATCAACTGCTCCTTGTACTTGAAGAATAGGGAACTGGGATGTAAAATTGGCGAGTGCCGAAGTGTCCAACGCTGGTGAGTGATTGTGTACAGTCAAATGCTAAAACTCCCTGACCGAATAGTGGAAGGTGATTAACGGCTATGCAGAATTATCCTGCCGACATCAAGATTACCAAAATTGAGCAGGTTACCATCGAGATTGACCAACCCGCAATCGGTTGCAACTCTGGTGCGAAAGAAATAAAACAGCCCGACCCGAATGGAAAGTGGCATGAGCGCATTATCCGTATCTGTACCAACGATGGAACGCTCGGATGGGGCGTTGGCAGTTGGGCAGCAACGGCCGCTGAAGATGCCGAAGCCGTACTTAATCGAAATCCGTTTGACCTCTTGAACCCTGAAGATGGGGTTGTTGAAGAATTTCGCGGGCTTGAAAATGCACTCTGGGATACTGTCGGCAAAATTCTTGATAAACCTGCCTATCAACTCATGGGCAGTGATGTTCATTCAAATGGGTTACCTGCTTACGACAGCACTATCTACTTCAACGATCTCCTCTACGAGACCAAAGCCGAAGGTCTCAAACGGATTGAAGACGATGTTAAGAGCAGCCTCGCTAACGGGTTTACCGCATGCAAGATGAAAATCGGGCGGGGTAACCATCTCATGGAACGTTCAGCCGGTTTACAACGCGATATTGAGCTTGTCCAACTTGCGCGTAGCACAGCAGGTGAAGATTTCAATATCCTCGTCGATGCAAACAACGCATATACCTACGACGAGGTCATTACCTTCCTCAATGAAACCAGCAATTGTGATGTCTTTTGGATTGAGGAAATGTTTGAAGAAGACGTTGAATTGTACCGCAACCTGAAAGCCTTCATCCAAGACAAGGGGTTGAAGACTTTCATTGCTGATGGTGAAACTCGAACGCGTGAACCGCTTGAATTCTATGATCCCTTCTTTGAGGCGGGTGTTATTGATGTCATCCAGCACGATATGAAGGGACTCGGCGTTACCG
>JAPPDN010000274.1 GCA_028824575.1 Candidatus Poribacteria bacterium
TCCATCTGGCTGTGGAACGTCCACACGGGTGAACACATCCGCACACTCAAAGGGGATATGAGTCAGGTCGAAATCGTGTTATTTAGTCCCGATGGCAAGATGCTGGCAAGTGGGGGTGGTAACAACCGCGACATCCGGCTGTGGAACGCACACACCGGTGAACACATCCGAAGTATAGGATCGGGTGGCTCAAGCCTGTCGTTTAGTCCTGATGGCAAGACGCTGGCAAGTGGGGGTATCAACGGGAATGTGCTGCTGTGGAACGCCCAGACGGGTGAACACATCCGCACACTCAAAGGGCATACGGGTTGGGTCTCAAGCCTGTCGTTTAGTCCTGATGGAAACACGATCGCAAGTGGGAGTGACAACGGGACTGTGCTGCTGTGGAACCTCGCCCCCGCTGAAGATGCTGATGAAGCGGCAGCAGTGGCTGCCCCAGATGTCAACGGTGATGGGGAGGTTAATATCCAAGACCTCGTTTTAGTATCGTCCAGCCTTGGGCAGACAGGCGAAAATGATGCCGATGTCAATGGCGATGGCGAGGTTAATATTCAAGACCTCGTCGCCGTCGCTGCAGCAATCGGAGAAGTCGCTGCGGCACCTGCTGCCCTCCGGCAACCAGGCGCAGCACACCTCACACAGGAAGAAGTGCAGCACTGGCTCACACAGGCACAACAAGCAAACCTCACGGATGCAACTTCCGTAAGAGGGATCCGCTTCCTGGAGCAGCTACTATCAGCAATGATCCCGAAAGAGACAGCACTCTTGCCGAACTACCCGAACCCGTTCAACCCAGAGACGTGGATACCTTATCAGTTAGCACAGACCGCAGATGTGGCACTAACGATCTACGACATCCAAGGACGCGTCGTGCGGGATTTGGATTTAGGGCATCAACGCCCAGGGATATATCAGAGTCGGACGCGGGCTGCGTATTGGGATGGGAGAAATGCAATCGGTGAACCCGTCTCAAGTGGTGTCTATTTCTATACGTTGACTGCTGGCGATTTTACTGCGACGCGGAAACTCCTGATACGGAAGTAGTATATAGTCTGTCCAATCTAAAATTGCAAGTAACCCCGTTCGTAGTAGGGCAATTCTGCGGCGTACTCGCCCAAATGCGAAGTGCATTATTGCCCGTTCTGACCGGTGGACGTGCGATAAATCGCACTACTACGAACCGATCCACTTGTTAATCATACGTCTTAGAATTACCCGATTAAATTCTTAATCTTCATATACTATACTAAACTTTGGACAATTTTTGAGAATTCCTATGGGATTTATGTGATTACAAGATAACCTCCGTGTCCGCTGAAGCGTTTGTGAGGATGCTTCCTCCAAGTTCTGAACCGTGATTGATCGGATTTATATGATTTACGAGATAAAGACAACGCGATACCTAAAGCGTTTATCACAACGAATACCTCTTTTATCATAGTAATCAGAAAAATGAGAAAAATCACAGTTCAAACACCAAGCAATATCTGAACTTTGATTGATGGGATTTAAATGCCACTCAAACTGTCCAAACTTTAGTATACTATAGTAGATTTTGAAAGGACTTGCACACTCTTTCAGACGGGCGAGGGGACCTCGCCCCTACGGTTTGCCTTCTGTAGAGCGATTTGTGTAAGTCCTATTATTAAGGAGAGAAACCGATGAAAAAATTGATCTGTTCATTGCTAACACTCAGTTTAACACTATCCGTTTTCGCAGCAAGTTACGCCGAAGAAGGGACGGATATTGATGCCTTGAGGGCAGCTGATGTTAATGCTGATGGAACGATAAACATCCTTGATCTGGTACGGGTTGCCGCGGACTTGAGCGCGACATCCACCGCAGAGCAGCCTCTGAACTCAGATGTCAACGGGGATGGTACTGTCAATATTCTTGACTTGGTGTTTGTCGCGAGCCACCTTGGCGAAACTGTCAGACCTCCTGTGGTGTTCGTCAGTGCGGACCCAGAACCTGAATCAGAGCTGGAGATTGACGATACAATCGTCCTCACTTTCGATAATACGCCAGAAGCCTTTACCACCAGTACAGGAATCGCAACGGTCATTGATAACACAGTGACACTATCAGGTCCGTTTGACCCAGGGACGCTTGTTCTGGTCATCACTTGGGCAGATGGCACACAAACGCTCCGGTATACCGTTCGCGAACCTGATACTGAGCCGCCTCAGATTACGAATGTAATCGCCATGGATAGCGACGGCAACATTGAGCCGCAACCGACTCAAAACACGACACGGTTTGAAATTACGTTCAACGAACCGGTAATTGGTCAGGCTATACTCTTCACAGCAGGGGGAACCAATGTCGGTTGGTCGAGTGAAATTGAGGGTAATAAAGGGATCGTTGAACGCCGCTACGCGAAAGCACTGGAGAGCGGGTTTACCTATATTATTGAGGTGTATGCCATCGACACTGCGGGTAATGAGATCGGTTACACGGTTACGTTCCCGCCTGTCGGTGAGCCCCCAGAGATCCCGATTCTCGTCGACGATGCGACATTCGATACAGTTGTTCTCGAATCGGAACTCCCTGTCGTGGTTGAGTTTTATGCGGAATGGTGACCCTTCTGCCGTATGATGGAGCCAGTTGTCTCCGAAGTCGGATTAGAGAACCAAGACACCTTCACGATTGCAAGGATAGACCTTGATGAAAATAATACAATACCCCAAAGGTATCAAATCCGAGCCACCCCAACTTATATCGTATTTCGAGATGGAGAGGTTATCGGACGTTTCACAGGAGCAATGCCGAAAGATAGGTTCCTGGAGAATATTCTTAATGCTATAGACAATTGATGGAAACGGTTCTCTTTTTTCAAAAGTGGTTTACTTGAGAAAATCCTCTATATTGTCAACCCCAGTTAGGCTACCGAGTTTGCCGTTATACTCCCAACCACCATCTTGGGCTTTGAGAGTCTTAATCCGAGCGATAACGGCATCTCTGTAGCCCTTTGACAACCTAATAACCTTATGGAACTGGTCGTTCTTGAGACCGAACTGCTCGCGGATATCTTTCCACGCGATGGGTCTGGAACCCGCTGCGTTTATACGCATTTCCGCGATCTGTACCGCAAGTGCGTTACGTTCTTCCTCGGTTGTCTCCCTAACATAGTGCTCCGCTATTGAAGACCTAGGCTTCGCCGCTGCATCTTCGTTATCCACTGTATTGTCATCTTCAACCGCATCTGTGGATAGCTCAGATTGTGTTTCTGCATCTTCAGGAGCACCTTGGAAGGTGTGAGGGATGCTCCCCTCGTCCCTCGTGCCGTAATCGTGTGTGTCCTGCTCGCGTAATACTTGTTCACTGTCCACACTCAGTTTTTCCAGTGTTTCTTCCCAAATCTGTTCAATCGGATGTTCAAGTTGAAAGGCTTGAAAATCCGCTGCCCCTTTTTTCAGTTCTTCTCCTCTACAATAGATACTCGATTCGTCCAATTTTTTCCCAGCGGGTGGTAAAAGTTTTACACCTTCATCACTGCGTTCAAGCAACTGTAATTCCTCAAAAATAGTAAGACCTGTTTCAATACCCGGTTTTGCTAAACCCAATTTGTTATAGACGTTCTCCGGTCTAATGAAATCGCCGTTTGTTTCCGCGAGTTTCCTCAATTCAGAGTAAAACTTTTCTAACGTTTTTCTATCTGGGTACTTCTGATCTAATCCCTTAACGTCCTGTTCGCTATTGTAGATGAGATGCAGATAAGCATTTTTTTCTGATGTAAAGGCAGGCTCACATTGCCTGAAGAATTCATCTAAACCCGGGACAAGATGACAGAAAACAAAGTGCTCAATACAATACGACGGTGCCAATGTGGAAAGTGTAGTATTTGAAACAACAGCAATTAATTCCCCTTTTTCAAGTTTTCCAAAAACCTCCGCTTCTTCCGCCTCGGAGGTTCGCTCATCACACTTTCCGATAACATCTGCTTTCTCCGGTCCAACAAGTGCTAACAACTGATCAATTCTCTCTTCGCTTTGAACATAGATGAGAGTGGGCTGCTTTTGTTCCAGCAGATTTAAAAGATAATTTTGCTTGTCTACACCACGTCGGTCAAGTATTCGGACAGTAGAATCCATTTCAAACGGAGGAAATATCGTTTGAACTTCTCGGTTGTCGATTGTCGCTATTGTGAACAGCCTTCGCATAGCAGTGAGGCGTTCCACGCATGTGCCCCGCTCTTCTACAGCCTCTTCCAATCGATCCGATGTACTTCTGAGACTATCCTCACACGCCTGCCATTCTTTTTTTACGTTCTCCAAATCTTTCAACGTAGTTTCAAGACGGTTTTTATCGTCAACTTTTGCTATTTCGGATTTTTCCAAACGTTGTTTCGTGCCAGCAATATCTTTCTTATATTTATCGTTCTGCGTTTTCGCTCTCTTTAGTTGCTTATCCAATTTTTTTCGTTGGTTCTCTTTCTCATCTACCTGTTTTGAAAGTGCTGCGTACTTTTCTGCGTACTCGCTTTTCTCTGACTCCGCAGTTGCCAAGCATTTTTCCGCTTCTGACTTCTCTGATTCTAAATCTTTCAAGCGTTCCTCCGCCTCCGCGAGGCGTTCCGCCGTATCAGGAAAGAGCTCATCCCGGATAGCCTCAACCTTATGCTGCTGATCCGGCTTGTTGATTTTGCGGAGCACATCAGCGATAAGAAACAAGTATGCCCGAGTACCTTCGGATTCAGCATCCCCTTCAGGTGGATGTGCCCAACTCTCGTCTCGAGCATATTTTATAAACCAAAGTTGATTCTGAAAGGTTTTGTCATCGTTAAGGGGTTTTTCAAAAATTCCTCTCCAGTTTTTGTTAACAAGACGTGGAAAATCATCAATGTCAATTATAGATTTAATATCGCGGTTAGACTGGCGCAGCAGACGATCAATTTCATCTGCTCGATCAGATTGTCCGGCATCGTCCAAAGAATTAATGACTACATCTTCAACCTGCCGACCCTGAATCTTTTTTAGCTGAAAAATAATAAACGCGCGCATGTAAGTGCGGTATATATTCAGTGCCCTATTGAGTGCTTCTTGGTTCCGGTAATCTGTTGTGCTCAAACCTACCACCTCCACGTAAATATTTTCCTTAGCATACCATTTTTTGGGTCGCTTGTCAACCAAGACGTAAAACGGACACCCGAATCTGCTCCCATTTCCGCTTCGACCGATGCGTTGCGACTCGTCTCTTAAAGCGCGCATCCTCCGTAAAACCAGCCGCCGCAATGATCGCCTCCAGATGCTCTATCGCCTTCGGTCCCGAGGCATCGGCATACCCCAACAAAACAGTACCCTCAGGTTTCAGGAAATTTGAGACCTGCGCAAAAAACCGTCTCACCGTCTCCTGTTTCTCATCGTGGATAGCGAGTTCGGCGCGGTTCCGCACGCGGGCAATAACCCACGGCGCATTGAAGATAATGACATCAAATTGATGCGAAGCAAACAGATCAAACAGATCACCAGCAGGCATAACCCGTATAGTATCTGAATTTGGAAGGAGTCGTTGAAGGTTCAGTTTCGTTGTCGCCACCGCTTCAGGAAGCAGGTCGGACGCGTAGATCTCTGTCTGCTCGCCTAATTCTTGGCGTGCTAACAGGGTCAAGCATCCACTGCCACACCCGATGTCAGCGACTTTATTAGCAAGATCGTGTGAACGGATATGCTGTAGCGCCTCCTGAAAGCATTCAACCGTTTCTTGCGAACGCGGCGCGAGAACGTTTTCAGAAGCGACAAGCGAGACATCAAGTGCCCGGATAGGGTAGGTCTCCGCGAGCGCGTCTTGAATCTGTTGAATCTTTATGAGCGGGAGGAGAAAAGGTTTGCCTTCATTCACTTCTGCTGGCTCACCGGCAAACTCCAATAGATAAGGAAGGACGGGCGTAGGTTCAACTTGTAAGATTCCGTCAGCGTCTGCCCAACACATGAGTCGCGCTAAGGCTTCTTTCAGCGCACCACTTGCAGATCTCTGATGCGAATCTCTCCGATTCCGTCGTTTAGTGTTACGATCAGGTTGCTGGATCAAATCCTGTTTGTGGCGTTGGATATAGTCCATAACAGTGGTAATTTGTTCCCACTGTCCCTCCACAACTGCAACGCCACCGTGCCGAATGTGTGTAAAAATTCGGTTGAGATGTCTCAACTCCTGATGCGCGAACAACTTGACGCGTGCGCGCGCGAAAACCGCATCCCGACATTCAACAGGGACATAGAGCTCACCAATGTTACTAACGGCGTAGAAAGAATTCATTTAAAAGTAGTAGGCATGCTCCGACGTGCCGTAACAACAACACGAAGTATCCCTCGCCATATTCACAGCCTAACGAATAGGGACAATCTCACCCGTTCTAACGGATTCCGCCTCTTTATAGCAGAGCAACAACGCGTCGCGCGCACCGATACCGGATAACGCCGTCGGCTCGGTCTCCCAATCGATCGCCTCAACAGCGTATTGAAGTTCACCCACGAAGGCATCAATCGGATCGACATCTCCCAAATCCACCTGTTCCACCTCACCCTCGTCGTTGAGAAGTGTCAGCGGCACTGCGGTGGACGCTTCACCCGCCAACGTCGAAAAATCAAAGAGCAGGGTGGCTTTTTCAAGGAAAATTTCAAACCCGTGCGAGAAAGCGCGCCCGCGTTGCGAAATGCCGCCAGAAGAACAACTAACAGTAATCTCCTTATCGTTATAGATGTATTGCGTCGTCAGGTAATCCACATAGTTGCCACCGGCGATTTTGCCTTGTGAAAACACAGCGTCGGGAACACCGCAGAGGAGTTGAATGAAATGTGTATCGTGGATATGCAAGTCGATACCGGGACCGCCGCTTTTGTCGAGATCCGCGACATCGCGCGACCAACTCGGTCTGGAGATGATCCGTTTAAAATGCGCGCCGAGAAGTTCACCGTATTGCCCCTCTTCAACGATCCGTTTCGCATAAGCATACTCAGCGAAGAACGGAAGCACGTGCGCTACCATCAGATAACACGGACTTTGATTTGCTGCGGCTCGCTCAACACCGATACGCTTCTCAAGTTCAACGAGTTCGTTGGCATCGTCAATTGAGATGGAGATCGGTTTTTCAACGAGCGTATGTTTTCCCGCTTCGAGGGATGCCATACTGACAGATTTGTGCAGATGTGTCGGCAGGCAAATATCAACGAGTTCCACCGCTTCATCGGCGAGAAGTTCGTCAATTTCACTATATGTTCGGACATTGGAGAGATCTTCCATGCCGCCTCGGGGCCCAAAATTCCCTTGAATACCGGTCCAATCACCGGCAAGTTTCTTTGGATCTCGTGTGCAGATAGCAACGACTTCGGCACCCGTAATACGCTGAATCGCGTAATAATGAATCATTCCCATAAAGCCGATGCCAACTATTCCGATTTTTGTCATTTTTCGCCTCCCACATAAGAAAGCACAGGTGCCGAAACAACACCTGTGCCTTTTAACGTTTGTGTCGGACAGTTCTTAATACGTTCCAGCTTTCCGTTTAATACTGCCCCACGTTGTTGCGACTTTATCAAGCGGTGAAACCGCAAGAAAACCTTCGTTCGCTATTTCTTGGATTTCAGCTTCACTCAGTGCACGCCGCCAGACGGCAGCCTCGTCAATGGAACCGTTCTCAAAGGTATAATTCGGACGGTCCTTAGAACATCCGATCCGCAAATCCTGGTCATTGGTCCCTTTGAAATCAAATTTTTCGTCTTTTTCAGCTGCAACTTCGCCGTCAACGTAGACTTTCATGGTTGACCCGTCGTAGGTTCCAACGACGTGAAGCCATTTTTTCGTATCCATTGCGTGCGGTGAGTTCAGGGTCGGTCGACTGTTGCCGGTCCCCAAGAACATATTAAAATTCTTACCGCTTTGAAAAGCACCGAGGCCGTAGGAAGAATGCTCACCTCCGTTGTGGCAGTTTTTGTCGAACCACTGCCCATCAGTCGCCCAAGAATCCTGATTGATCCAAGCCGCCATCGTGATTTCACCGCTGATTTTCAGTTCATCGGCGGCTGGCACATTCACACAATCAGCCCCCACAGCTGTAATACGAATCGCTTTCCCGTATTTGCCATCCACAATATCGGTATTAGCGATTATATCAGCATCAAGTCCATTACCGGAATCGTCAACAATCGTCTTCCCTTTGACATTGTCAAACGTGAAGTAAACGACAAGTCCTTCAGCGAGATCTGCTGTGGCATGTCCCGCTACGATGAGCATCAACGCGAGGAGCGTGATGCAACTTAATAACTGTTTCATCGTGTTCATCCCCCTATAGGATCCTTTTACATTGAAGATAAAGTCTGCTTATACGCGAAGTACTTAGATTATATCACAAAACTGAGTGGCGTGCAATATGTTTTCTTTCGCTGTGCCAATAGATACGCTCAAAACGATTTTCGCTTAATATTGCCCCACGTCGTCGCGACTTTGTCTTTCGGCGAAACTGATAGCAGAGGCCTTCGCATAGCCGTTCTAATTTCAGTTTCACTGAGGGCACGATTCCATATCGCGACTTCATCAATAGAACCGTCTTCAAATGCGTAATTGGGCTTATTCTTGACACATCCAATTCGCAAATCCTTGTTATTAGCACCATTGAAGTTAATACGATTAAAATCACCTCTATGGATATTAAGAATGGCTTCTCCGTCAAGATACATTTTCACAAAGGAACCCGTACACGTTCCGACGACGTGATGCCATGTGCCATTCTTCAATTGGTGTTTACTTATGAAACTCCGCCTGATCTCACCGCCTAATCTAATCATCATAACGGACTTCTCGTTGAACCAGGGGGCAATTTGAAGATCATCTACGTCAAAAACACCCATACCGTATAACTTGTTGGTTTCCGTGTTAGCACTCCCTTTATCAAACCATTGCGAAGAACTCCGCGTCCAATCTTCGTGATACACCCACGCCATCATCGTGATTTGCTCATTGATTTCTAAGGCATCCGAGACAGGAACATTCACGCAATCTTCAGTTTCACGCGTAATCCGGACAGCGTTGCCATATTTGCCCTCTACAAATTTGGTGTTTTTGACAATTTCGGCATCAAGACCATTGCCAGATTCATCAAGAACCCGCTTGCCTTTGACATTATCAAACGTAAAGTAAACAACAAGGTCATTAGCAAAATCCGCTATTGCGTATCCTGCTGTGATGAGCATCAGCGCGATAAGCACAGCATAACTAAATAACCGTTTCATTTATCTGTTCCTTATAGAGATTCTTGGCTTTACTTGTAACACGAAGAACTTCTAAGTTTCGTTTAATGTGTTCGTATCAGAAACCCACGGAGAAATCAATATATTTTGTTGCGCAATTCAAACAGATGTAACTCTTCATACCTGTGCTTAGGTTACGGTTAAAACCTCTGTCCCTTAATATTGCCCCACGTCGTCGCGACCTTATCTTTCGGTGAAACAGGGAACAGGGGACCCCGCATAGCAGTTCTAATTTCAGTTTCACTGAGGGCACGACTCCATATCGCGACTTCGTCAATAAAACCATCTTTAAAGGCATACGCAGGTTTATTTTCAGCACACCCAATCCGCAAATCCTGCTCATTGGCACCATTGAAGCGAGGACGTTTTCTCGCATCAAAATCAAGGACGCTTTCTCCATCAAGGTATATTTCCACAGAGGAGTCGGTACATACCCCAACAATGTGATGCCACGTGCCATTCTTCATTTTGTTGTCGATTAAATGTATTGCCCGGAATTCACCCCTTCCTAATATAATCCCGATACCATCAGCACCATGAAGATCCTTTTCATCGTAGACTGCCATCCCATATTGGCTGTGAGATCGGTTATAACTCCCCTTATCGAGCCATTGGAAAGTACCCTCCGTCCAGTCGTCGTGATACACCCACGCCATCATGGTTATCTCTTCACTGATTTCTAACGCCCTCGCAGTCGGAATGTTCACGCAATCTTCCGTTTCATTGGTAATATGAATCGCGTTCCCATATTTGCCTTTAACAAATTTCGTATTTTCAATAACTTCAGCATCCAACCCGTTACCAGAGTTGTCAAGAATCCGCTCGCCTTTGACGCTGTCAAATGTAAAGTAAACCACAAGGTCATCAGTAATATCCGCCTTGACGTATCCGACCGTAATCAACATCAGCACAAGGAGTGTAGGGCATTTCAATAGCTGCTTCATTTTGTCAATCCTCTTGACAGAAAAATTAAGTCGCGCTTAGACCAGAAGGTTGCTCCTATGCACCAGAGGCAAGCACATCATTCATGATCTCTTCCCATCTGCCCTCAAATTTCTCACCAAATTCGGTTTCGCCACCGGTAGCAAGCGTACCTCGGAGCATCGGTTTGGTTGTATTATTCCGCTCCCAAAGCTCCTTACCGCCGAAATCATTGTGCAGAAAGTGAAGTGCAACCCCTGCACGTTCCTTATCGGAGAGATTCGACTTCGTACAGTGCGCGACACCGTAACAGAAGAAAAGCACGCCACCCGCCTTTAATTCAATCGGCACGGCGCGTTCTTCAGGCGGATCACACCGAATGTGATGATCGCTCAGCGGATCGCGGTAGTGTTCATAACTCTCTCGGTGGCTGCCCGGAATCACGTGGATACATCCATTTGCAATGTTTGCATCATGGATAGCGATCCACATCGCTGTCCCGCGCAACGGATCAGCAATCTTGAAATAGGCGTTGTCTTGGTGCCAACTCGTCCCCACACCCACTTTCGGCGGTTTCCAGAACGCCTGATCCAACTCCAACATAAATTCGTCGCCGATGAGTTGCTCGACAGCAGAGACAACCTTCGGATGGAACGGCAACGCCTTGTGTAAGTCGCTGCGGTTGTTGAGCGGAATCACCTGAAGGTTCTGCTTCTCACCTGCGTTATCCCGCTTTGTGCCATCAGATTGCACTGCGCAATTAATACCAGTCCCGTTTTGGAGTTCGGTATCGTAAATCCGTTCCAATTCAAGCCGAAGGGCTTTGGCTTCTGTCGGGTTAAAAAACCCTTCAATAGCAAGGTAGCCGCTGTCTCGGAAATGCGCGAGTTGCTTATCATTTAATTGCATTATCGAATCACCTTCCTTACCTTTATTGCATTTGGGCACACGGCACAATAATAGAATCCACCATACCGTGTAAAATCTTTTTGTCCGCGGGGCAGACTGCGGCTTGCATGCCGCCAAGCTTAACCGTATCTCCGACGACAAAATAGTATGGACGGAGCAGTGGACGGCACGCCATCTCTTGCATATCGCCCGCATCAAAATCGTAATACTGCATGCGTACCCGTTTCGCAGTATGAAACCGCTGTAAGACGTGTGGTGATCTTTCAAAATTCTCAAGGCTGTTTTCAATAACGGCTTCCCACTCCTCTGTCGGAAGATCGTGTCCGATTGCT
>JAPPDN010000432.1:0-887 GCA_028824575.1 Candidatus Poribacteria bacterium
GCGGGAGTTTTAAGGCGCAAGTCGCGCATTAGAATTACATTACGGTGGGCGAGCATCGCTCGTCCACGCCTCATCTGGTATAAATTCAAGCAACTCATGTGCAAGTTGATGGTTGTGTATTTTCGGATGTGAAACCCAATAATTTCTTAAAATTGAATGCCTCTATAATCCTTATATTGAATCAAAAAATCGCCTTTTTCTTGACAAAAAGTGAGTTTGATTTCAGCGCGTGGGTTGGGTTGAACGGCGAGCTACTAAAAGTCGCATAGACCCGATGACTTTCGAGTGCCTCTACGGCACAGGCGTTGAGCATTGATAGAACCACCCTTTATCGGAAATCGAAAAAATATAACTTGCTAAAGTAAAAATATTGTTGCGATATGCGACACAACACGCCGGAACCTGCTTTATCAAAGGCTCCGAAAGCCATATTGCTTCCAAACTTGTCGCATTTTGCGACACTCGCCGAAAAATAACTTTAAGCACCCCTATCACATCGTGAACAGCCTGGATCCCGCGTGCTGCCTTGACGGACAAAGTTATACTGGAACCGATAAGCACGTTTTCTCCGATTGGCACAGTTCTTGCCTATACAGTAACGTGAGTTGTGAGTTTGATAAAAGTGACATGTTGGGTTTTGCTACCGCTATTGGCGCAGAGGGTGCTAGGTAAGACTGCTGCTGATACTCCAGTCGTTCCGATAGTACGTATGAATGCCCGTTCTGCATAAAATCGGATATAACCTCTTCTGCTGCCGTTAGTTTACCGCCGATGCACATCTAAGAATGTAAAGACTTTTTGGATCCGTTGGAGCTGCTTCTGCAACGCCGCAGCGCGCTCAAATTGTAGTGCCTCCGACGCATTATCCCGTTTGGAAACCAGACGCA
>JAPPDN010000432.1:897-11389 GCA_028824575.1 Candidatus Poribacteria bacterium
GTCTGTAATCATCTCTCCATAGTTTTCGCGCGTAATGAGTGCTGCACAGGGGGCATCACACCGCTTTAAATCATACTGGAAACAGGCGCGAAACCCCGGAACCGGTGTAATTTCTCCCTCACATGTGCGAACGGGAAAGATCCGCTGTAAAACGTCAATCGCTTCATCTGTCCATCGCCGACTCGACAACGGTCCGAAATATCTCGCACCGTCTTCTGGTTGGGTTTCGGACACACGATCAAGGCGCGGAAAAGCCTCTCCAACGTCTATCCGAATGTACCAAGATGTCCTTCCATATTTCAGAGCGGTGTTATAGGAGGGTTGATATTCTTGGATCAGTCGCGATTCAAGGAAGAGGGCTTCCTGTTCTGAACGACAAATTTGATACCGGACATCTGTCGTCCATCGGATAAGTCGTTTGATTTTGCTTGGGCGGTTCTTCGTTTTATGGAGATAAGAGCGCACCCGTTTCCGTAAACATTTCGCCTTGCCGATATAGAGGATCGTCCCCGTCGCACCACGAAAAAAGTAGACACCCGGATCCGATGGCACGTCGGCTATCATTTCTTGGGTCAGCATGGATCAATTCATAGAGTAGGACTTATTTTTTAATTTATCATATTTTTCTAAACGATTCAAGAAAAAAGACACATCCACACGCTTGACACATTTCTCCTTTTCTGCTAAACTCCTATACCACTAAGGGAGGAAGCAGATGAAACCTATATTTTGGATCACTATCATTGGCAGCTTGTGTATAGCAACGTTTCCGCTTTCTGCTGATCTATTGGATGATGCTGTTGGCATTTGGCTTTTTGATGAAGGCAAAGGCGGCATCGCTGCAGATACGTCAGGCAATGGGAACGACGGCGCAATCAGCGGCGCGAAGTGGGCGGAAGGCAAATTCGGTGGCGCATTAGAATTTGAACCTCCACATGTTGTAACCGTTGAACCCGCTGATAGCCTCAATTTCAAAGATCAGATGAGCATTGCAACTTGGGTCTACATGAATAAGGGCGTTTCCGATACTGCCATTCGACGGAACGGTTCTTATCTATTGGAGGTTCAATCGGCAGGCGAAAGGGTACCAGGTGGATATGTGTTCGGTATCTGGTCAGGCGGTGGGTTTACCGGCGGCGTGTGGGGAACTTCCGTCATTGAACCTGAAAAATGGTATCACATCGTCGGGCTTTACAACGGAAATGAGATGCAACTTTATGTAGATGGCACGCTTGAAGCTGCTGTCAAACAGGACGGTGATGTAGATCACGCAGGCGAGCTGCTTTTTGGAACCTTCGGTGGTGAAAAATTCATCGGTAGACTGGACGAAATTATTTTCTTTGACCGCGGCATCACAGAGGCAGAGATCACAGAACTGATGAAAGGTGTGGAAGCGGTCCTACCCGTTTCCCCAAACGGGTTACTCACAACAACGTGGGGACAGCTCAAGAATCGTTGAGGCAATTGACATACCTGCTTGCAAGTGTTATCATATAAGAAATCGGAAATTGTTAAATATTCTTTTGCGGAGGACATCATGGCAGACACGCAACTGGATCAACCAACACTTACACCGCGAGCCTTACAGCAACGCCTTTTAGCGGCTGATGACTTGGCGAGACAGCCTGATGATTCTCGGTATGAGCTCGTAGAAGGAGTACTCCGCAAAATGCCGCCTGTTGGATTTGAACACGGTATCTGTGCAGCTGAAATTGGCAGCAGACTTAACGTGCATGTTAGAACACACCAATTAGGTTATGTTTGCGGTGCTGAAACAGGTTTTAAAATTGCCCAAAATCCTGATACAGTTCGGGCACCAGATACCGCCTTTGTTCGACAGGCATCAATTGAACGTCACGGTATCGTCAAAGGTTATTGGGAAGGGGCTCCCGATCTGGCTATTGAAGTCATCTCCCCTGGTGATACCTATGCTGAGGTTGCTGAGAAAGTAGAAGAGTGGTTAGCTGCAGGTTGCACAATGGTGTGGGTTATCAATCCACGGCGGGAAACAGTGGAGGTTTATCGCTCCAATGAAGATTTTATCGTTTTACGTGGAACCGATACGCTTGAGGGTGCTGATGTTGTCGAAGGGTTCCAATGTCAGGTTCAAGACATCTTTGCCTAACTGATAGGGAGGCATCCCGGACACATCCAGCATTTACAACGGGAGAAAGAACATTACAATGACGCGATGGCAACCAAACGCTGAACAGAAGGCACACTATGAAACCGAAGGTTACTTTATCCTTCGCAGTATTATATCCAAAGACTTGGCCGCAGAACTCCGCGGCGTGATCCGCAACCACATCATGCAACCGGATCCTGGACAAGTCGTTGATATGGATCCGATGGACCCGATGAACGATTCGCCACAAGGACGGATCGCACGCTATCGTAAACTCAGCAACTTCTGCGTACAAGCACCACTGATATGGCATAACATACATGCCGCCCCCGAAATACTCAACATCGCACGCTATTTCCTCGGTGACGACATCATTATGAAGTTCAATAGCTGCTTCCTCAAGCCGCCCCTCACTGGCAGCGCAACACCGTGGCACCAAGACAACGGACTCTGGCGCGACGGTGAAACGGAGCCTTTCAACTTCTGGACACCCCTTGAACCCGCAACCCGGGAAAATGGATGCATGCAGTTTATCCCCGGTAGCCACAAAACCGAGATCATTGAACACGTCTTGTACCCCGATAGTATACACGGTGAACTGCCACGCGAAGCCGTTCAGGAGATGATCGAAAAGCACGGTGTACATCATATTGAGTTAGGGACCGGAGATGTCGTCATCTGGCACAGCAGTCTTTGGCACTACAGTCCGCCAAACAAGAGCGAAAAGAGCCGTATTGCTGTCGCAGGGGTCTATACAAATCCAGAAATCGTCAAAACAAGCAAACGCTTTTGGCACAACTTCCGATGGGTGATGAAAGACGGTGCAGTCTGCACACAATTTCCTCCGGAAACCGTCGAGATGAAAATCGAAGATCCTCAGAAACCGAAGCCGTTTCCATCTGCTGAGGACTATTAACCTATGGCATTAAAGAAGCCAAATATCGTTGTTTATCTCTCCGATGACCACGGCTCGGAATACCTCGGTTGCTACGGGAACCGACATATCCAAACGCCACACTTAGATAGCATCGCTGAAGACGGACTCCGTTTCACGCACGCTTTTACCCCCCCCCCGACGTGCGCACCCTCACGTTCCACTCTCTATACAGGACTTTATCCAGCGCGACACGGCGCAATGGGGAATCATACGGAGTGTCACGCGCATCTCAAAGCCCTACCGAATACGCTCCGCGGACTCGGTTATCGCGTCGCAATCGCTGGCAAAACACATGTAAAGCCGGAGACGCTCTTCGATTTTGAATACATCGGTGGTTTCCTCCCGAAGCGTACTGAACATAGACGGAAATACCGAGCAGAAGGACTTGATACGGCTCCAGTTGAACGTTTTCTTTCAAGCCACCGACAAGAAAATTCGGATCAACCGATCTGCCTCATTCTTGGCGATAGCAACCCACACGTCACATGGGAACCCAACAAAATTTATGATCCAGATGTCTTGCCATTGCCACCTTATATTGCCGATACACCTATCGCCCGAAATGCCCTTGCCAACTACTATCAAGACATCACTACGATGGACACCCGTATTGGCGAAGTTGACAAAATGCTGAAGACACACGGATACGCAGATAATACGTTGTTTATTTATACGACGGATCACGGTTCTGAGTGGCCACACTGTAAATGGACCTTGTATGACACCGGGACGCGCCTGCCGTTCATCGCGAGGTGGCGTGGTGAGATTCCTGCGAATACTGTCTCCGATGCAATGATTTCACACGTCGATTTCTTTCCGACGCTCATAGACATCGCAGGTGGTGAACCGTTGGATGATTTAGATGGCAGGAGCTTTAAGGATGCCCTGCTCGGAAAGCAAACGATTTTCCGCGATAAAATCTTCGGCACGCATACCCGTGACGGCAATATGAATGTTTTTCCGCAACGTTGTGTCCGAGATACCCGCTACAAGTATATCTTGAACCTGATGCCTGCGAACAGATGGACAACCCATTTCACTGAAGTTGAAGGCATTCCAGAAAGCCACGCCGAGGTGTGGAAAAGTTGGGTCAAAAAAGCTGGAACAGATCCGCAAACCGCGCAACTCGTTTATCTCACCCAACATCATCCCGTCGAAGAATTATATGATGTAACAGCGGATCCTTATGAATTCAACAATTTAGCGTTCAGGGCGGAGACGCGTCCGATTCTCGAAAAGATGCGCGCCGATGTCCGCCACTGGATGCAATCACAAAACGACGATGGGAGACCTGAAACATGCAATCCAAATTGATAATAAATTATCTCATAAACCTGAAACAGCAAACCCCGTTTTCGGGCACTTTTAGTTTAGTGAACCTTTCAATCCTATTAGTTGCTGTCATCTTCTTGGGACCGGCGTGTGACAATGCCGAACAGACTTTACAAGAGATAGTTTCTATGGGGGAGACAGTCGAGCAACTTCCCTTGGGTGAGGGACTCGCTATTGGTGCAACGGCACCCGAGTTCTCGTTGCCAGATGCAGATGGAAGTATACATAGTCTCTCAAATTATAATAGACAAAAGTTAGTCGTCGCCTTCTATCGGATGGGGACGTGAGGTTTCTGTCAAGGGCAACTCGGTGAGTTGCAAACAGGTTATGAGGACATTAAAGCACAAGATGCCGAAATAATCGCGATTAGTGCCGATTCACAGGTGCTTACAGGTTTAACAAAGCAGAATCTCAACATAACTTATCTCTTACTCTCGGATGAGAATAAAGAAGCGATTGATGCCTATAATGTTATTGACACGGGGAACACGCGTATCGCGCGCCCAGCAACCTATATTATTGACCAAGACGGGCGGATTGCATGGAAGTTCCTTGATGCCAAATTTGACACTCGCGTCAGTTCCGATCAGATTCTGACTGAATTAAAGAAATTGTAGAACCTACACAACGGTTTCAAAAGCCCTGATAAGGGGGATTTAGGGGGGTAAAAATGATTGATGTCTGTTTTTTTGCTGACGAAGTATCTAAAACTGATTTTGAGGAAGCCATTAAACTCGGTGTTGAAGCCGGTGCCAACACCGTTGAGATACGTGGCGGGGTTTGGGGCAAACACGTAACCGAAATTGATGATGACGATGTTCAACGCGTTCAAGATGTACTGAGTGCCTATAATGTCCGCGTCGCCAGTATCGGGTCGCCGTTTGGCAAATGTTCAATCGATGATCCGCAGGAGTATGATCAACACCGAAAACACTTTGACCGGATGGTGACACTCGCACACGCCTTTGATACCCAAGTCATTCGTGGGTTTACGTTTTGGAATCCGAATCGTCGGACGAAAGGCGCACCCCGTCCAGATATTAACGACTATATGGAACGTATTGTCGAGAAACTCTCGCTGGTTGTTCCAGTCGCAGAGAACGGGAACGTTACGCTCTGTTTTGAAAACGAAAGCGCATGTCTCGCGGGTAGTTGTGAAGAGACACGTGCTGTCATTGACGCACTCGGAAATAGCCCCGCGCTTACCTCTTGTTGGGATGTCAATAACGGGTTACACTGTGGCGAGAATCCGTTTCCAGACGGGTACGCTCATATTAAGGGACTCGTCCGACATCTACATATCAAACCGAATCGTGAGAAGAATCTTGATCCTATCGGCGACACAGAATTGCGCTATGCCCAGATACTCGAAACGCTTGTTGCTGATGGATTTACCGGCGCAGCGAGCATTGAACATTGGGGACAACCAGAGGATATGTTAGACGGTATCCGGCAACTCTGTGCTGTCATTGGTGCTATGTAAACCGCTACAAGTGAAGGAGATACTATGCAACTGAAACCAGATGCGCCACAATTGACATGGCAGGGGGCTGTTTCCCTGCAGAAAACTGAAGACTGGGTGATGCCGTGGCGCACACCGCATCCAGCGCATGTCCTATTCCCGGAACCGTTGCT
This sequence comes from Candidatus Poribacteria bacterium, assembly GCA_028824575.1. Lineage (GTDB taxonomy): Bacteria > Poribacteria > WGA-4E > WGA-4E > WGA-3G > WGA-3G. Next base: position 6,927 of record JAPPDN010000432.1, read on the forward strand.
TGAACGTTCAGCGATGCCCGCTGGTGTTCGCATCAGTTTTCGGAGCAATACAACACAGGTTGCGGGCAATATCGTACCGCAGAACGAAAGCGGGATGCTTGATCTCTGTTGCGATGGGGAATTAATAGATTCAATCGACCTAAAACAAAAGGACAGTTTCGCCTTTGAAAACTTATCTCATGAAGAGAAATTAATTGAATTGTGGCTGCCCCAGTTTGGGAGGTTTCAACTCCGCAGCTTAGCGATAGACGACAGTGCAACACTGGATCCGTTCACGGATACCCGCCCGCGCTGGATTACCTATGGGAGTTCTATCACGCAGTGTCGGACGGCGGCATCGCCAACACAAACATGGCCAGGAATTGTCGCGCGTGAACACGGACTGAATTTAACCTGCCTCGGTTACGGCGGGCAATGCCATCTCGATGCAATGGTGGCGCGGATGATTCGTGATTTACCGGCTGATTATATCTCAATGTGTCTCGGTATCAACATCCAAGGCGCATCCAGTTTAGGACCGCGGGCGTTTCGCCCGGCAATTATTGGTGCTGTCCAGATTGTCCGAGAGAAGCAGCCAGATATACCGATCGTGCTGATGTCGCCTATTTGTTGCCCACCGAGGGAGGAAAATCCAAACACTGTAGGATTTCATCTCAAAGGAATGCGTGAGGAGGTACAAGCCGCTGCCGAAGCACTTCAAGCACACGGCGATAAACAGGTCTATTACGTTGATGGGTTAAGTGTCTTCGGTGCCGACTATGTTCATCTACTCCCGGATGACCTACATCCCAATGCGGAAGGTTACCGAGTCATGGGTAAAAATTTCACAAGTGTAGTCGCCGAAAAATTTTTTAGGAAGTAGGGCGGAAGAACGGAAGAATGGAAGATTGGGCATCCTTCTTCCAATCTTCCATTCTTAAAACACATTTTGGGTTTTCTACATACCTTTATGATCTCAAAAACTAATCTGTTCCGACCCCGACAAAAGACTGTGCTTTCAGCGTCGCCCACGTAGTCGCTAATTTTCCCTTTGCCGAGACATCAAGCGCGGCTTCCCAACCGTTTTCCATGAGGAGTTGAATGTCTTCCTCCGCTAACGCCACACCTTTTTTCGTGACAAAAACCTCGTCTAATCCACCGATGAGGTTCTCACTGCCCCATCCACCAAATTTTAGGGCAGCAGGATTATCCATCGTCGCACCGACGTTTCTCTCTGTCTCCTTTTTCCCATTAACGTATAGCGAGATGACCCCTTTCTCGCGAACAGCGACGGTATGATGCCAGCCTTTTCCAACAATATCAGTTTCACCATCGTCAATATGTTGACCGCCACCCTCAAAAATAAAATAGCCTGTGTCTCTGTCAATACTTGAACTCATCGCCCAAAACCCCGCGCCACCGTTCCGTTTGATGATGACATACGCGTCCTTGTTTTCCGAGTTCATCCAACACCCGACCGTAAAATCGTCGTCTTCAAAGTTGAAGAGGTCGTTATGCTCAATGGTAACAAACTTGGGAGTTCCATCAAATTCCAATGCTTTACCGAACTTTCCATTGACCCATTTGGGTCCGTCAAATTCCCCATCGTTTCCATTCTCAGTAAAGTCACCAACAACTTTTCCTTTACCTTCATCAAAGAGCCACACGCCAGCAAAATCGTCAAGATTAATTTCAGCAATGCTAAGTGGTACCCCGATAAGACTGATACAGATACTGCACAATATTGCGAATCCACGGAATTTCATCTTGCTATCCTCCTTCGATCTCCGCAGCAGCTCCTGTTTCTGCAGAGGCATAAATAGCATCAGTTATTTTCTGAACAACAAGCGCGTTTTCCAAACTCGTCAAAGGCTGCCGACTCTCGCGTATACCGGCAGCAAAATCAGACAACGGGTTGCTGTGTGGTGATGCCGGTGCCGCTCCTAATTCTGAAAGCGATGTTGACACTACGCCGTCTGCTGTCGTTGTACGATTATAAGTAACACTTTCCGGTTTACCATCACCCATAGTCAGCTTAAGAGAACCCTCCGTGCCGATAATTTCCCAACCTTGATGCGTGTGCATCGTCATAAACTCACCGCGTTCCACGCTGAGCACAATCCCATCCTCACATCGAATGAGCGCAGTATAATGTGTTTCAGCATCGGAGCCAGGGGTAATATGCGATTGGAACACTTCTGGCACCGTCCATGTCTGTGCAAATACGGTCTGTGGCTTGAGCTGCCACCCCGTAATTCCGAGCAGATAGTCGAGGTCGTAACAGCCCCAGTTAACAAGAATGCCACCACCGTTGAGAGCCTTGGTTAATCGCCAAGCTGGGCGCGGTGTGTCCGGTTCTTTCCCCGCACCTCTAATCGCGCGACAGTGGACACTCCGGAGTTCACCCAAACCACCAGTCGTGATGAGTTGTGTCGCAAGCCTCGCAGCTCCACTGAAACGGTTCCGCGAGGAACAACACCCTGAGATTAAGTCGCCACGTGCAGCGATAAGCTGTTCGACCTCAGCAGCGTTCATCGCAATCGGTTTTTCAATCAGAACATGCTTGCCTTTCTCAAATGCACGTAAGGCAACTTCTGTCCGGTATTGCGTCGGAAACGCGAGCACCACCGCTTCGACTTCATCGTCGTTGAGTAGTTCGATGTCGTTGCTATACATTTTGGGTGGGTTGAAGCGTTTCGCAGCATGGGTTCTGTTTTCCTCTATCATATCCGCCGCAGCAACTAATTCAATGTGTGATGCCTCCGATGCGATACCGAGATGTCTGCTCCCGATAACACCACATCCAATTACACCTACTTTTACGGGTTCCATAATATAATTAAAGGGTCCTTTCTCTAAGGTGAAGTTAAAACGGTAGGAATAAACACTGGGGTCGCTGTCGCCAATTGGACATTGATCCCAAACTTGCCCATTAGTATGGCATGAAGGCAAATTGATGTCAAGAAAATTCATTTATCAGTAAAGGCACCATTAGCCAAGTTTCCTGATAATGAGGTTAGATGTTGATCGTGGGTATATAAGTAATTGAGGATAGTTCATTAATCTAACAGATTCTGCTAAAAAGTTGAACCGTGCGATTTCTATGAGAGGTTGCAACAATTTATGAACCCCTCACGTCCTTAAATGTGTATTATTTTTTTGTTTGACATTTTTTGCCGTTTTTTGTATAATTGGCAATTGGCAGCTTCCTTTTTTTAGAGGTGCGTCGACGGTGCTACCAACACCAATCGACGCGGCACTGCCATTGATAGAGAATGACAGCGCTAACCTAATTGTAGCATAAAATCCCTTTATTTTGTGAAACTTTTAGGTTAGCACCTTATACACAAAAGGATTGCCGAGAACGCACACCTTAACTGTTTGCCTTCCAAAAGCAATCCCAAGAAAATAAAGGCGAAAAACTGATGAAACTGTTTTTATGCCAAATGATTGTTATTAGTCGCTTGCTCGCTTTGTTTCACGGGTTAAAGCGCGTCTACACAAGATTGCCTAATTTATTAACAATATTATGTTGGAGTTAAAACTATGAGAAAACAACAGATTTGTTTTATTTTTCTATTTTTCATTTGCTTATTGATGCCATCAATGGCAAAGGCAGACCTATCCATAGTTGTGATAAATAGTCCTGGGCCCGGCTACGAAGAAGGATCTAACCCGTATTTTCTGGTTGAGGTTCAGGTGGATGAGATTCCCACGCCAGGTCGCACAGTGACGTTTAGTATAGAACCGGACGATGGGAATGTGTCGTTTGCCTATGGTGGTTCAACCCGCGTAACTGGTAGCAACGGACGGGCAGGTGCAACATTGAACGTAGGGGATGGAGCCTCCGGCACATACACAGTCACGGCCTCGTCCGGCACCGTTTCAGTGAGCAGAACTGTGACAGTTGGGACCGTACCGTCGCTATCGGTCTCTGTATCTTCAAGTGCTTCAAATGCTAGCCCCGGTGATACGGTTACATTTACTGCCACCGTCACGGAAAATAACAACCCCGCATCAGATCAGGCATTGACGTTTGGAATTATTCGATATACCGGTACTTCAACCGACATTGATTTTATTCCAACCGCTGGAACCGCGTCGTTGAGTTCCACAAGTGCAACAACTGATAGCAATGGACAGGCAAGTACCTCGTTGAGTATAGGGAGCGATGCCTCTGGTTCATACGGGGTCTCAGCAACACTCAGCGGTGGTCAACTTGGCGTTGCAACTGTGACAGTTGAAGCATCAGCATCGCCACCGCCATCGCCGGAGGGAATATTGCTCTCAATATCTACAAATAATTCAAACTTTGAACCCGGTGATACGGTTACATTTACCGTTGAGGCGAAAAAAGATACCGACCCGGCACCAGATCAAAGTGTGATATTTAGTGTGAGTCCGGCTGATGGGGCTGCGTCGTTAAGTACCACAAGCGCAACAACCGATAGCAAGGGAGAAGCACAGACGAGGTTGAACGTTGG
>JAPPDN010000065.1:0-9710 GCA_028824575.1 Candidatus Poribacteria bacterium
GATCAAACCGAGTTTCAAAAAAGGCAATATGACCCTTTTCAGAGTCATTGACGCAGATTGCATGGGTTGGGGCATGGAATTCAGCGTAACCATGGAACCCGTTACCATTCTTGATAATGTTGTTATTGAGGATATCATCTTTTCTTATACCAGGTATCGAACAGAAAACGGTTCATGCAGGTCTACTATCTCTGCAAAGTCGGTTCGGATCCTTGATGGGAAATGGCATCACATTGTTTACGCATATGAACCTTATGTAGACGCAGCCGGAGACGAACGAAGCAAAAAAATGATCCATATAGACGGTAGACGGTATCGTTTTGGTAAACCTCTTGTATCAGGCGCCATTTTCGTCCCGTTTACAGAACCTGTCTATCTTGGTGCGAAAAACAATCGTGGCAGCACAGAAGATTTTTTTCAGGGTATAATCGATGAGGTCCGTATCTACAACCGACCTCTCACGTATGATGAAGTCCGTCAAAATTTTGAAATCGGGCTTGATGTGGAACCCGTGCAGAAATTGCCGACGGTCTGGGGCGCGCTGAAAACAAGGTTATAAAGGTCGCGAGCACAGCTCGCTCCTACAAGAAGATTAACTCAAAGATCGCGAGCACAGCTCGCTCCTACAAGAAGTGTCCGTTGTTGGAAAAATGAAAATCCACATCGCGCGATCGCGAGCACAGCTCGCTCCTACAAGAAGATTAGCGGAACGCGCAGAAACCAGACGTAACACTATTACTGTGAGGAAAAATGGTCTTGAAAAACTGTGTTATCCCAATCCTACTTTTTGGTATGATGCTTTTAGGCGTGGTCGGCTGCGGTGATGATTTGAAAAAGCCTGAAGAGTTACTGAAAGAAAAAGCGGAAGAATCAGGGGCTGAATCGTCTGCTTCGTCGTTGGCAAATGCAGAATTGCACGGTTCTTGGGAGGTTGTTTCAATTTTCGGTAAAACGCCTAAAGAATACCTTGAATCTTTTACAGTTGGCGGCGAAGCAGAAATCACGGTAAAACAACTTAACTTCGCCTTTGCCGCTGATGATTCGTGGACTTGCGATCTTGTGGAAAAAACTGTAATTGATTTCCCAGATATACCGCCTGCTACTCTTGAGACGACTGGCACTTGGTCAGGGACTTACGCTTTCGATGGTCAGACGCTCTCCATATTTACAAAAGAAGCTGAGGTGCACATAGCCACTGAACCGAAAGATTTTTTTCAGGTAGTATTTGATCGGGCACTCGCAGAAGCAGAGCAAGATTATGACGAGGACTTCAGGTCTGATTTCGTCAAACCCTTTGCGCGATCGGCTTGTACGAAACAGGGCGATACACTCGTCCTGACAACCGCTACCGGTGAAGAGATGGTGCTTGAGAAGCAGTAATTTTCCTTTTCGACGCAGGCACTGGTATTTTCATACATTCTACCAACAAAAAAACAACGGGCAATAATGCCCGTTGTTCATTTTTCTCAGAAACTATCTTCCACCCGTTTTAATGGGATTAGTCGTTCTCGTATTCTTTGAGGAAACCTCTGAACTCGCGACGGTGTTTCTCCTCATCGGCAAGGAGTTTGATGCAGAGGTCTTGTGTGACGTAGTCGATCCCATCGCATAAGCGGATAATCTTGTTGTATTGCTCGATTGCGGCGTTCTCGGCTTCGATGACACCGTGAATGACAGCCACAACATCTGTGGTATCTTCCGGCGGTTGGAGCGATGCTTGTTCAGTCTTAAGCGCGAACGAACCGGGCACGCGTCCCCCGATTTCTTTAATACGGTGTGCAAGTTCCTGGGCGTGCGTAATTTCCGTTTGGATATCCGCTGCCAGAGACTTCTTAATCTCTTCGGCACGGATACCGTCCAGATCCACCGAAATCGCTAAGTAGTTGATTGTGGTTTCTATTTCCAACCAATACGCGCATGTTACTTCTTCGATGATTGCGTCTGTTCTTCCGTTTTCCATTGTTTTCTCCTATCTATAGATGATTGCGTTTTAGATTGAATTATTGGTATATCTATTAGTATACCAGACGTTAGGGCGAACTTCAACCTAAAATACGGATGAATCCCTACAAAGTATCCAGACTCGGCATCACCCACGAATAACCATCCGGATGCGGCAAGACATCAAACGGGATACCGTAGACCTCTGATAACATATCCAGTGTTAGGACTTTTTGGGGCGGTCCGCACGCCACAGCAACCCCATTTCTCAATAGCAAGAGTTGATCTGCATACATCGACGCAAGATTCAGGTCGTGAATTGCTGTGATAACAGTTTTACCTCGACTACAAATCGACTTGCAGAGGTTGAGTATTTGCACTTGGTATCTTGGATCCAGATGATTCGTCGGTTCATCTAATAGGTACAGGTCTGGGGCTTGCGTAAGGATTCGGGCAACGTCAACACGACTCGCTTCACCACCAGACAGCGTTGGATAGAGCCGTTCCTCGAACATATCGGCATCGACTTGCTGGAGTGCCCCTTTGGCGATGGAGACATCCTTGTCAGTCTCTTTTGTGCCGTTGAGATAGGGGTGCCGCCCGAAGAGGACAATCTCCAAACTGGTAAACGGGAAGTTCATGTCCCGTTTTTGTTGGAGATAGGCTCGGATGCGTGCTAACTCCTTCGGTTCATAACTCTGAATAGGTTGACCGAAGCATCGGATTTCCCCGGTCGTTGGCAAGAGTTCGCCTGAAATCAGTCGCAGGAGCGTGGATTTACCAGCACCGTTGGGGCCAACAAGTCCCCATAACATCCCGCTTTTAATTGTAACGTTAATATCCTTGACTAACCAACTCCTACCAATACGGTACCCAATGTTTTCCAATTCAACCATCAGTTCTACCTCCTATAGGAAAATCTCACGTTTGAATCTGAGTAGCAGCCACAGGAAAAAGGGACCGCCAATCAATGCAGTGACAATGCCAACGGGTAATTCGGCAGGCACAACAACGGTTCGTGAGAACAGGTCCGCCGAGACGAGTAGTATTGCACCACCGACTGCTGAACCGGGTAGGACATACCGATGATCTGCACCCCCTAAGAGCCTTAGCAGATGCGGGACAACAAGTCCGACGAAACCGATGCCACCGGCAGCAGAGACCGCTGCGCCGACCGTTAAAGCGACCCCAAAAATTGACCATCTTTTCAGCGTTTCCGTTGAAACACCGAGGTGATAGGCTTCAGATTCTCCGAGACTCATTGCATTTAGCGCGGCTGCCTGCCGTGATAATACCAGAAGTCCTATAATTGCAATTGGGAGTGTTATAAAAACAACGGGCCACGTCGCGCCCCCAAATCCGCCGAGCAGCCAAAAAGTTAGGCTGCGGAGCTGCTCATCGTCAGCGAGGAACGTCATGAGCCCGATGCCTGCGCCAGCGAAACTGTTGAGGGCAATGCCTGCGAGTAATAACGTTAGTGTGCTGACTTTTCCCTCTCCCTCAGCAATCTTCCACACACTGATAGTCGCGAGCATTCCACATGCAAAAGCGGCGATAGGGAGTCCCCATATCCCGAGTGCGCCGCCACCGATCAGGACAATCCAGAGCGTCGCGCCCAATCCTGCGCCTGCGGTGACACCGATTAATCCGGGATCTGCGAGTGGGTTGCGGAAAATACCCTGAAGTGTCGCGCCCGATATGGCTAACATTGCGCCAACAACTGCGGATAGAATGATCCGCGGAAAACGGACGTAGACGAGGACAGCGAAGCCATCCTTCTGGGAAAATAGAATCTCAGGGATACGCCACGGTAGAATTTGATACGCGCCTACCCCCGCCGCGATGCACATGGATATCGGAAGTAAACCGATCAGGATGAACAGAATCTTTGTTCGCTTTTGCATTTTGTCTAAAGGCGCGATTCTATAGAATTATTCGCCTGTGGCAATAAAGTGCCCATCCTTTTCGTAGATGCCTTGGAACAAGTCGAGCGCGGCGCGTCCGGAACGGGGCCCAAATCCCGCCAGATATTGCCCATCCAGCGTTACGACGCGTTTATTTTTTCCCGCCGGTGTATGTGCTAAGCCCGGTAGTTTGAGTCGTCCGTCAACACCACCGATGGATTCCAAACCTGTAGTAAACAGTACATAGACATCGGGTTGGGCAGCGATCACTGCTTCTGCTGTCATTGGCTTGTTCCCTTTGATGCTTCCGGCGGCATTTTCAGCACCAACAATATCAAACATCGCCCCCGGTGCAGTATCTGTTCCTAACACGAGCGTGGTTTGTGTCCCTCGCAAATAGAGAAAGAGTACTTTCTGTTTCGGTTCCCCTTTTCGTGCCGCGAGTTTAGTTTCCAACTTCTTGATGTCTGCATCTAAAGCGTCTGTCAGTTCGTTAGCCTTTTTCTCGCGTCCGACTGCTTTACCGATCGTTAGTAACCGTTGCTTGGCAGTCTCAAAAGCGCGGGGTTCCTTAAGCAAGAGAACCGTCACACCCGCCATGCGGAGTTGTTGTACGACTTGTGGGGGTCTCACATCGTTGCGCCCAATGACCAACGTTGGATTTAAAGAGAGAATCCCTTCAGCATTGAGTCCATATTGATATCCAACGCTCGGCAACTTTTCTTTGACACCTTTCGGATATGATGATGAGGCATCGCAACCGACGACTTTATCTCCAACACCGAGTGCGAACAAGATTTCGGTCGTGCTGCCGTTGAGACTCACGATACGTTCAGATGACGTGATAACGACAGTTTTGTCGTTTGCATCTGTGACCTCAGTTAGATCTGCGACAGCAAGACAGCGCATAATGCCGAAAAATATAAAGATTGAAACGCTTAACATCCACGCCTTGAACAAGTTTGAGCGTAAGATTTGCATTGTTTCCTCCCTCAGAAAAAATGAGTCGCTGGACATGGAACCCGTTTTAGTTTTTTTAGGAGATTTATGATGCACGGGTATTCCACGCCCAACATCTCATGAACTCGTTGTTCAGTTGTTCTGTATAGACGATGGATAGGGGTATCCTTAGCGGCTACCTCTATAAGATTTTTATAGTAAAGTTAAGAATTAATAGGACACTCTGCACCGGTTCGGTTAGGAAACCGAACCTACCAGGGGATGAAAGTGTCTGCTTATTTTTAGGTTTCACTATAATAACAACTTTTGGTCTTCAAGCAGTACCGCACATTAGAAATTAGGACTTCCATCGGGTTGGTGGACGTATTCAAACGTCACGAAACCGCTGTCCTTCTTGTTTTCGTTGTCTTTGTAGTATCCGAGAAATTGGACTTTGGCGAATGTTCCGTCTGCGGCTTTTAGGACAAACACCCGATCTTCCAAAGGGAGTACCCAGTGCGTTGGGGGCCCTGTGTAGATATACCATCCGTTTTCACTTCCTGTGACGATGCCGTACGTGTCTTCTGTATCCGCCTTGTATCCGTCTGCCGGTGCTTCGGTTACCGCCGCAAAAGTTGTCTCGGTGAGCATAACGACACTTCCCATTCCGGGCCCGCTGATACCTCCGTTCAGTTTGACCGTTGTTCGCTGAAAGCCGATATCCCACGCATCCGAATTTTCGGCATCTTCGACTTCAACAACGTTTCCGGTAGCAAAAGAGAAATATGCCCACGCCTCTCTGTTCGTCGCGTCAACTGTGAATGTAAATGCTTCCAGTCCGACGGGTTCTTCAACCGGTGCCTGTGTATCGGTATCTGGAGTCACAAACGGTGTTGTATCGGTGGTTTCCTCCGGTTGAAGCGGCTGTTCAACATCTTCTTCATTAGCGGAACCACAACCGAAACTGAAAAGGATAACAACACTCAATATCACCATAAGAAAGGCGATGGCATGTTGATTGACAAAACCTCTAATGCTTTTCATAGTAATTCTCCTGTCAAGAAGCGGCACAAGTGGTGTGCCTGTTTTACTACGCTGGTAAATACGGTGTAGGGGAATTGAACCACCAAAATCCACATCAGGTCCCGACTCTACACGCCGAGGTGTGAAGCTCGGCGGTTTCCCTACACACTCTGGACTAAACTTTTATGAGTGTATCCATGTTTTTCAGATCAATCTCTTCGGTTACCGGTTCTTCAATCTTCCGTAAAACACGCAATGCTTCAACAAAGACTTCGGCAACTTGGTGGAAATCGCAGTGATCCATAGCGATGTCTAAAGTGCGATATTTCAGGTGGATATGTCCATCAAGACATTGATAAATAGCGCAAACCTCGGCTTGCGATAAAAATTCTGCTTTGTAACCCATTTTGAGTCTCCTTACAGCAAGGGCACGACGGCGCATGCTTACTACTTGTTTACGGCATGGCAGCGCGTGCCTGCTACTTGTTTACGGCATGACGGCGCATGCCTACTACTTTAATTTAATGGATGCCCACGTTGTTGTTAATTTTCCATTTGCATTAACACTCGTGGGTTCAGATTCAGCAAAGGTACGGGTGCCATCATCCTGTAAGGCATATTCTATCGTGACGTACCCGGAGCCTTCTTTGGTTTCGTTGTTTTCGTAGTAACCGATAAACTGAACTTTCGCGTAATAATATGGACCTTCAGGTTCCGCCGTTGGATCTTCAGGAATCCGTAAGACATAAACTTTCGGATTCGGCAGCACCCAATGATTCGGCGGTCCGGTGTAGGTATACCAACCATCACCGCGTGCGAAGGTCGCAATCTGTTCGGTATCCGAAACGTAAGTTTCTTCGGGTGCTTCGAGGACATCTTCAAAAGAGATGTCCTTCAAAGCCAATGCCCCAATTTTCCCAGGGCCGCTGACACCCCCATTGGCGATGACCGCAGTCCGTTTAAAACCGAGGTTCCACGCCATTGAGGTTGTCGCGTCGGCTATATCAACCGTTTCACCTTCAGTGAGATTGATATAAGCCCAGTTTTCACGGTTGGTTGCATCAACCGTGAGAGTGTTTTGGTGAAGTTCACCATGCCCTGTCAAAACAGTGGTGCTGATGGTGAAAACTAACAGTAAGGTTGTGTACATGAGCCGTGTCATGCTTAGTATCCTTTCTCGTATCAATAGGTTAAGGAGAGGCCGCCATAAAACGAACGCCCCGTAAATGTATAAAATGTAGGAATTCTGAAGTCAAAAATATTGTTACATCCGATTGAGGCTTTGAATATTTTAAAAAGAGTTTTTGAAGTGCGAAGGTTCCAGACCCAATAACTCGGTGCCAATTCTTCAGGCTCAAGTACTTTGTCACCATCATCAAAGAATCCCCAAGGACTCGCATATCGTCCGCGTAAGTCAACCTGAAAACCGCTATTAGCATGTAGGTATGCTAATTTAAGCGTGCCGTTGTGTGTTGAACGGTTTAGCAATGCCAGTCCGGTCTCCTTATCCGCGCCCCGGAGATAAGCGTAACCGAGCGTCGAAGTAAACCCACCCACACTACCGATAACGGCTTCAACATCAACGCCCTCTGTATAAGCCTTACTGATGTTTTGGTATTCAAATTTGCTTCCGCCCGCTGCGCTCTGTCCGATACGCTCGGCTTCAATCAGATTGTGCAGATCATTGCGATATACGTGGATTCTTCCAAGCACATTGTCGAATACTTGATACTCCGCCCCAAGATTATAGTTGTGTGAGGATTCAGGTTGAAGGCTCGGATTGCCCAACACTTGGTAGCCGGCTGTCACATTGGTAAAATCGAGATAAAGGTTTTTGAAGTCTGGGGCGCGGAACCCTTGTCCATACGAGAAGCGAACCCGAAGACTATCGGTCACACGATACATGGTGCTCAATTTTGGGCTGAAATGGGTGCCGAATTCGGAGTGGTTGTCTAAACGTCCGCCAATAACGAGGGCAAACGCAGATATGGGACGGAATGCGTTTTGTAGAAAGAAAGAGTTCGTGAGAATCTGACGTTCCCCACTTGTAATCCGCTGAGATTGGAGATTTTCAAGGACCACCTCCCCACCGAGAGTGATTTGGTGTTTCTCCCAGAGCGTTGTGTCAAGCTGCGCTTCACCCTTGACCAGGTCTTGAATGTTGAGATTACTGGAACTTACCTCCGTTGTTTCTCTATCAATAACTGTTGATTCATCATCATATCGAGTTGCGTAAAGTTTACCAGTCAATAAAGTTGCAGGCACATTCCGTGGGCTGTCGCCGAATTCGTGTTCTATTCCCAAACTTCCACTGTAGTTTTCGATATCGCCGAGTCTGTCAAAAACAGCGGGACCGTTTTCGCTGATACCCTCTTGGTCCTGCGTGAAGTATTGCCCAGAAAACAGGAGGCTTGTCGCGGGTGTGAGTTGATATTCCGTCCGCGCGGAACCTGTTACATTGGCATAACCGTCGATTGTCGTTGTGAGATCAGAGGTATCCAAATCAATGGGACTTCGGCGGTTTCTGCTGAGTGTTAGAATTGCGTTCAATTTATTACGTTGTAATTCAAGTGTGCCTCGGCTGTCGAGTGCCTTGTTTTGCTCAAAACTTTGGGAGAGTTGAACGGAAAAAGGTGAAGTTGCTTTACGAGTAATAATGTTGATAACACCACCGAGTGCATCACTCCCGAAAAGAGAAGCAGTTGCCCCTTTGACGATTTCTATCCGCTCAACGTTTTCGACGGCGAGTCGCGCCATGTCAAGCTTGCCTGCGATACGCCCAACCTGCGGTTCACCATCGACGAGAATTAGGATGTACTCGGAGTCGAGCCCTTGAAGTTGCACCCCGTCGCCATGTCCATCACGGTGGATAATGATCCCGGCTGTATGCTCTAATACCTCTCCAACATTCTCTGCTCCTGTCGCTTCGATCTCTGCGCGTGTAATGAGGTTTGTAATAACCGGTGTATCTTTGAGGCGTTGCGGGGTCCTTGTCGCCGTCACGACAACAGGCTCTAATTCCACGGCAGGGTCGGTTTCGGATGTATCATTTTCGCTCTCTGCGGAACTCAATATTGCGAATAGGAGCAATCCGAAGATAAGGTTTAGCAATATTCGCAAAATCCAAAATTTCTTGTTTAAAATCATAATCTCCCTCTTGAATTCGTTAGAAGGCTCGCCAGATAAAGAAGATAGCAAGGGTTAAGGATCCGAGTCCGAGTGCTGCAGCGAGCAGTCGCGGTCCGTGTAAGCGTGTCCAAAGCAATATACCAGTGAGTGAAAGGATGATGAAACTCCCGGCGATCGTATCAGCGAGGAGAATCCATGCAACTCCCATTCCGCTTGCCATATGCAACCGATTGAGAAAGGCAAACACATTCCGGTCAAATTGTCTGACTGTGGTATAAGCGTTGCCGACCCAATACTCTGCACTGTAACCGCGTTTCGGATTGCTCAAACTGACACTCCATTTTTCAGGTTGCGTGACAGATTCTCCACCCCAACTAATTTCTCTGGGCTGCTGTGAACGGAGACGACTCCATTTTTCATTAAGACCGAGTTCCGCTTGCAACCACGCCGCGAACACTTCAATGTTTTCAGGCTTAGGGTCCGGCAATAAAAGTTCTCGCTCTATCCGATCAGTTTTCGCGGCGTTAATCTTCAGGGTTCCACGGTGGTTGAGCAGAATTCCAGTGACACCGAAGAGGATGCCCAAAGCTGCGCCCCATAACCCAAGCCATGCGTGTGTTCGTCGGAGCCATTTGAGAAACGCTCCTCGACTCCACGAGAGAGGTAGAAAAGCGTAAGGTGAACGTCGTCGCTGTTTTCCAAGTTTTTTTTATGTCTTCTCAACTGAGGCTGACACAGTAGGGTTAGGCATGTTAGCGTCCTAATTTGATTGTG
>JAPPDN010000065.1:9720-11389 GCA_028824575.1 Candidatus Poribacteria bacterium
CTTGACAATCGCAACGCTGATAGGGTATCCTAATTAAGGCAGAAAAGGCATCGGGCATGAAGTGCTCGATCAAACGAGTGCAGGAACCCGCCTAACGCAAAACACCGTCGATTCATAATCAACGCGTGCGATTTCTCTTAGAAACATGGACAGTCGCTAACAATTGGCAGTTGGGAGCATGTCCTGTTTCTTGCGTCGCTTTTTCTGCTACTATTTTGTTTTAGTGAACTTTGAACGGTCCACCGCGTGGTTCTTCTTTGAGATCCGATTGCGTAGAATCAAGAAGCACCTCGTGAAGTTCGAGTTTGTTTGATTGTGTGAATGCCTCTTTTGGCAACGTGCCAGACTGTGCATGTCCTTTACGGAACTCGTCAGATTCTACCCAGTTTTCAAAATCCTTTCGTGATTCCCAAAGTGTAAAAACAACATACGGATCGCCGTCATTGACAGGGCGGAGGACCCGGTTAGAAATGAATCCGGGCATGCCATCAACAAGACGTGCTCGGTTTCGGAACCGTTCCTCAAATTCGTCCTGATATTCAGGTGCGACATAGATTCGATTCGCAACAGTTATCATAACCTCTCCTTACTGAGAATGAAACTCATTATCAAATTATGGTAAGGCGGGGTATTCTGCTCCCCGCCGACTTGGTTCAATATACCGTAATGGGTGAATATGGATATCCGCCGTACGGTTACTCGTTCTACACTTATAGTGACTTTAAGAACGCAATGAGTGCATCGCGCTCTGTTTTTGACATCCGTTCAACGGCTTGCCGTGATGCCTCTGCTTCGCCACCGTGCCAGAGGATTGCTTCCATCAGGTCTCGCGCCCTGCCGTCGTGAAGGAAGTTGGTATGACCGTTGACCCGCCTCACTAAGCCAATGCCCCATAGGGGCGGTGTCCGCCATTCACGCCCACTGGCGTGAAAATCAGGACGGTTATCCGCTAATTCGGGTCCCATATCATGTAATAACAGATCCGTATAGGGATGTATTGTCTGGTTGCTAACCGAGGGAACACCAGATAAAACGCCGGTTCTTAGCGTCGGTACGTGACAACTGGCGCATTGTGCTTTAGCAAAAAGTTTTTCGCCCTGCTTAACCTGTGGATCGTCCACGTTACGTCGCGCTGGCACCGCCAACGTTTGGACGTAGAACGTCACCACGTCTAAAATCTCGTCGTTAACTTCTGGCGTTGCACTGTGTGCAGTGAGTTGGGGTTGTCCTGCCGAGTTTTCTGTTCGGAACAGTGAGGTTGTTATCCCCATATCGTCGTGATACGCCGCTGCGACCTGCTGAAGCAGTGTCGGTTGGTTTGCTTTCCATCCGAAACGACCGAGTGCGTAACGCTGTTGTACCACATCCCACACATAATTGGGTTTGCCTGAGATGCCGTCTCCATCAACATCTGCTTCATCTGCATAAGCGAGGATCGCACTTTCAGGAATCGCTTCCAACAAACCGAGTCCAAAAACAACCGGTGCGACGCGTGGCGATACTTCTACCTCCTCCGGCAGCGGTTGGTAAGTTTCCGTAAATGTATAGTTTGGATAACGCAGATGCACACGCGTGCCGTCTTCTGTCGTCAGCGTCTGCTCGGTATAATCAATTTTGACTTTACCTTCTGGACTTGCGTTGACAATTGAGCGGTTGTTGAGTTGTGTAC
>JAPPDN010000361.1:0-1698 GCA_028824575.1 Candidatus Poribacteria bacterium
CCAAGCATCTTCAAACCCTTCATCACCGACTGTGTAGGATGCTTGTTTCCCGTCTACTATATTAACGACCGAAATCCATCTGGTATAGGTATCGTCAAGTGTTGCGTACATCATAACCGGGGGATTGATGTCGGGCCAGTCCCTCGGTGCTAACCATTCTCTAACTTGAAGTCCTACACAATCAATACCCCGGATTGTCGCTGGTGCAGTCGGCGTGATCTCTACGATTGCATCGAGTTCCAGCGTATTCGCATCGTACTCAACTCGAAAGTGTGGTTCACCCATCTCTGGGACGGCGAACCACCATTGCAGCTCCGGACAGTCAACTTCGGTGATACGATCATCACTTTCGACAATCTTCACGTCCGGACGCTGTTGTGGGAACGGGTGTTTTAGAATTTCATTTGTTTGTGTCTGTTTTGTGTGCATCTTATGATTCCTCCTGTAGCTCGGATATTCTGAGAAGATTCAATCCATGTTGTGGAATTAAATTCAGAAAATATTAGATCGTGGCTTCAGGTGGACTTCAGACACCAGCGGTTTCAGATGAATAGCAGATCATACACAATTGAACGCTATGCTTCCGCCTGTTTTTCCTTCATCCGTTTAACAGCATCCAGTTTCGTCTGTTGCCAGTCAGTCCAATCTTTCCCGCCTTCATACCGGACGACATCGTGGATTGTTGCACGCGGTTGGTAGGTGATATAGTTTCCGGTGTGCCATGCGAGATTCCGATAAACCATAAAATCTCCCGGCCCCAGATGCACTTGAACTGCTCCGGGGAACTGCCTACAATGTTCTAAGCAGTATCGTTCAGCTTCAGCATTAGACTGCCCTTCAGCAGGTTTTCGCAGTTTTGGATCCTTTGTGGATTGCTCTTCACCCGGCATATCCCACTGGCGTAGATGACTGCCTGGAACGAACCATGTACAAGAATCGGCATAAATCGCACAGTTGACCTGATTGAAGTGGCGCAGGTCGTACCAGACTTCCGCCAACTTCGCATTAACAGTCTCATCGCGGGCTTCAGGTGGGACTTCAACAACACCGTCTCGGTGCCAACCGATATGCCATGGATACTCAAGCGGTTCAACAAGGAGTCCCATGATGTCAACATGTCCGTGCGTATAGTCAGGACCGAGCAATTTTTCGATGGCATCGCGGAGTTCCGATAGTTCTGTATAGTCGTAAAAAGGCTTCAGGTCTAATTCGTCACCATAATTGGATAGTGGTTGGATGCGTTGCGTCTGCGGTCCGTTGAGTTTATGTGCGAGATCGCGTGCCTTCTCTGCCTCACGACGCAAATCGGTGAGCAGCGACGGTGGCACAATTCCACGGAGAATCAGATAACCTTGCGAAAGGTATTCGTTTACCATTGAATCTTGAAATTGAAATCCCATTGTGTATCCTATTTGCTGTCTAAGCAAATGCCCATTGTAGCACAAACTTTAGTTTGTGGCACTCTCAAGGACCCTGAGGGCATTAGGAATTATTTGAGAGTGTCCTCTTAGTTCTACTATAATTCTAAACCTTACTATAGTTCAGTTTAACCTCAATTTCGGGGACGTATGAGATCAATGCGCCGTAACGCAATATCTATGAGCAACAGACAGAGTGCCGCGATGAGAAACGGTCTCCAGAGATGAATCCGAAGCATAACAGGGTCTTCAGGGACGCGAAATACGTCCTCTACGGAGG
>JAPPDN010000361.1:1708-11311 GCA_028824575.1 Candidatus Poribacteria bacterium
AGGCGTTGAATTTCCCGCCAGATGTTGTCGAGAGTTGGCTCAACAGTGATTCATCGGCGTTGTGAACAACGTATTCTTCGGGATAGGAAATGACCGTGCCGGTTACTTGGGTGTTAACGATTTCACCGACCTGTTTTTGCATGATGTTAACGAAATAAGGTCCCACGTCTTTTGTCGGGAAATCGAGTTCATAATGTCCCGGCGCGCTCTGTGTGACAGCGAGCTGCTGCTTTTTGAGGTTGGGTCCGATGAGAGAGATGTCGCTCTCCAATTCATTCAAGAATTCCCCGGTTTCTCCCAGAGCATCAATAGCAAGATGCGCAGTTCCTTTTTCTTTGGTAATTTTTGCTTGGAAATTGCTGAGCGTTGTTTTCCGCATTGTATCGCGCACAAGTTGGGTCCAGAACTTGCCGTAACCCGGCCACTCCAGCCAATCCGCAGCCCAGCGTGCTTTGGCATCGGAGGTGAAAGCGACAGATTTCCCTAACCCATATTGCCAACTCGCAAGCAGCGGGTCTCCGCGGTCTGAGACGAGGAAGGTTTCGGCGGTAGGGCGCGGCTGCGTAGCAACGTAACCAAGTAGGAAGGGCGCGAGTTCCAAATCAATTCCACTCAAAACCTGAGTCGGTTTGATCTGTTGCGGTATAAAAGGTTCATCAATGATTGCAGATTTAGATGCAGTGACGGTCTCCTTCGCGAAGATCTGAGGGACGTTATACGGGTCTTGTGTGAAATACTCACGACCGCCACCCCAATTCGCGAGATTACCAAGCATGTTCATATCAGCACCGCTGCCGATACCAACCGTTGAGATTGTGATATTCTCACTGTGCATCGAATTCGCGATGCCATACCAATCCCCAGGTGTAGAGTGTCCATCGCTGAGAACGATAACATGCTTGAGTTTAGCGGTCGTCTCTGTTAGGGCAAAGTACGCCTGTTCGAGCGCAGGATAAAGGTTCGTACCACCACCCGCGACGATTGAGCCGATCTGGTCTGAGAGGTACTGCTTATCTGAAGCATCGTGCATCTCCGCAATCCAGAACGGGGACCCATCAAAAGCGATGACCCCAATTTTATCGCGCTGTCCGAGGAGTTCTACCGATGCGCGTGCCGCCTCTTTTGCCAATTCAATCTTGATGCCGCCCATACTTCCCGATTTATCAATAACGAGGACAATCGCCAGAGAAGGTGTCTCCTTTTTCTTTTCTGTGTCGGTACGGACAGGCAAAATCGCTTCGATTGGCGTTTTGTAGTAGCCACCGAGTCCAAAACTATTTTCACCACCGAGCATCATGAAACCGCCGCCCAGGTCCTGAACATAAGTGCGGATGAGATCCATCTGTTTTTCAGTGAGACGATTGGCAGGAACATCACTGAAAATAATGAGTTCATAATTTTGTAAGTCGGCGAGTTCATTCGGGACACCCAACCCGTTGCGCACATCTACGCGGATCTTCGCATCTTCGAGGACTCTTGTCAGATAGCGCGCCTGCGACTCGTTTTCATCAATCAGGAGGACTTTCGGTTTGCCGGTAACAGAGACGATACCGAGTGCACGATTGTTATCGTAGCGTGTATCTTTCGTTGTACGGCAGATCGCATCGTAAGTCAGGGTACCGCTCTCCTCAGCCGTCTCGGTAAATATCACCCGATTTTCGCCTTCTTCGAGCCGTGCTTCCTGTTTCGCCACCTCGAATTTGTTTTTGAAGAGACGGATCTCTGCTACGTCTTCATGGTTGCTGTGGATAAGCACTTCTACATTGAACGGAGCACCTTGCTTGACTTGCGCTGGCATATCAAGCTGCTGAAGCATAACTTCCGGTTCATCGCTCGGATATATTGGCACCGTGTCAATTTGTATCCCAAAATCCTTTCCGCGAAGTGCCGTGTGAATCGCTTCACCTTGTGTTTCGACCCCATCTGTGATGAGGACAATGCGTTTGTTCGCATTTGCTGGAAAAAATCCCCATGCCGTCTCAATCGCTTGCGCGATGTTCGTCGTGTCACCTGCCTCCTCATCGGCATCCAGCCATGTTTTCTTGATTTCGGCGAGTTCCAATTCGGCATCAGGCGTATTTTCATTTTTCGATAATGCTTGAATTATTTCGGTTGTGTCCGTAAATGCGATAAGACCGGCTTGTTGGTTCCCACCTTGTAATTTCAGTGCCTCGTTGAGATAATCCGTCGTTTTCGTCAATCCATCGTCTGAGATACTATCTGAGATGTCTGCCAGAAACATAACCGCTAATTTGTCATCGGTTTTCAGGTACTGGACATCTGCGACACTCAGAATTAGCAGCAGGACAATAATAATTCGCGTAATTAGGCTAATCACGCGCTGCGTTCTTGACAGGTCTACCAGACTGCGACGGAAACCGTAATAAAGCAGCGGTAGTAGAAGTAGAAGTAGAAGTAAAACAGGTCGTGTAATTTCCATAATTTTATCTCGGTAGTGTTGTAGGCTTTATCTATTGTTTCGATTATAGTATCACAGCACGTTTCTGTATGTCAATCGTTACATAGGCTTGCTACTGCGCTTAGATGGGTATAGCAGCGGTTTTATTTACCTGCATTTCAAGATCAAACCCCTCTTTTCGGATTCGTAGGTCAAAGTATAGAAGCGTAATGCCGATGATCCAAATTGGAAAAATGAGAGTGCCAACGATTAGGTTGATCCACCACATAATCACGTAAAAGAGAGGGGTACTACTATCAGTGCCGTACATTATCATCCATTTGAGGATGTCCATGGACGTTGTTTCACCCATCACTTTTGTTAACATAAAGATGAAGCCAATCATACCCACGACGATCCGCTGAATTGCGAAACTTAACACGGCGAAGGAGACTAACATACCCCCGACGTGCCACCATCTACCACGAGTGAGTTCACTGCTCCTTTCAAAAGCGCGTCGGATGAGAGGTTTTTCAAGAAGAACTACAGCACTGGCGAACATCCAACGCACGGCAAAGTAAAGTGCGAAAGGGGCGAGAACTGAAGGAATGAAGATGATCCACCTCTGTCCACTTCTCGTCACCAAAGATATTAAACCATAAGTGATGACCTCCCAATTCATAGGGAGATCGATTGAAAAAGGCACAGACGTTAACCGAGCAAAAACGAACAGAACCGATATTGATTCAATAATTTCCGTATAAAGGGCATAATAAACTAAAGGAAATATGACAACAGTGCGGGGTATCACAAAGACGAGACTCCATGGAAGGTGAGACGCTAACATCTGCCAGAACCGATGTCCGGTTTGCTGCAATGCATCTCGGCTTGTGATATGCTTGCCTAAATAGACTGTAGCGGTCGCAACAATTATCCCACCCATGCTTATCAGACCAAAAGGCATGTCAACGAGGTCTGTTACCCAGTTTTTTAGCGGGAAGTTTGGAAGAAAACGCCCGAATAAATATACCACTAAGTTTCCAGAAAAATGAAGGGCGGCGATCCCTAAAAACAGCCGAAAATGCTTCCGATACAGACTAAAAGTTGTATCAAGAATTTCACCAATCCCCAATGGTCGGAGTGTGGATGTATTACTATTGTTGGCTTGTGTGGTATCAGTTGGATTTAGCATCTGTTTCTACTTCAGTTAATCTGTTGTCGTTGATTTGTATCTCAATATCAGATTGGTCTTTTCGTATCCGTAGGTCGAAGTATAAGAGAGTGTTCCCAATGATCCAAATTGGAAAGGTAAGTGTATCAACAACTAAGTCGGTACACGTCATAATCGCGTAAAAGGGTAAATTGCTGCTGTCAATCGTACTCTCCATTATCGCCCATCGGATGATACCTATGACGTCTGTTTCACCTGCTATATTTGTTAGAACGAGGATACATACAACTGAAACCTTAAATATAATACTAATAGCACCACTAAGTATAAGAAATGAGATGGATATGCTACAAACTCGCCACCACATACCGCGAACCAGTTCACTGCTCCGTTTTAGCGAGGCTCCTATGGGTAATTTTTCAAGCAAAACTGCTTCGACAACAAATAACCAACGAACCAAAAAGTAGGTCGGGAGCGGTATGCAAGTAAGTAGCATTGCCAATAATTCCGGAGATATTCCGCGCCCTACACGAGAGATACTGATGAATGGAATTACGAAGAACAATAACCATAAAAGATACCCCCCAAACATTGGGAAAAATCTTTGGAGCGTATATCGTAATGCATCCCGGCTTGTAATGTGCCTGCCTAAATAGGTTATCGCACTCGCTATGATTATCCCACCCATGCTTACAATCGCAAAAGGCTCACTCACAAGACTCGCAATCACGCTTTTTAGAGGGATATTAGGGAGGAATCCTTCTAACGAATACGTCACCAACTTGCCAAAGAAATGGAGAGCTATAATTCCTAAAAACAGTAAAAAATATTTCCGATAAAGACTGAAGGTTGTATCCAGAATCTCACTAAACCGCATCGGTTGAAGTGTGGAAGTATTGCTGTCGTATAATTGTGTTGCCTCATTTGGATTGAGCATGTGCTTTTTATCTACTAAGATTGTTGCAGTTATTGTAAAATTGTTATCAATCTCTACAATTGATCGAGTTGGTAGTACTCGCGGTATGCGCTGATTGTCTCATCGAGAGCCTTTGTTCCTTTTTCGACGGCATTGGTTAACTTTGTGGAAGCATCAACAACTTTTTCAATAGCTGGTGGTAAAGGTTGAGTATTTTCTTTTTTTAGGTGTTGAACCTCTGTATTGAGTGCTTTCACTATTTCACTTATTTCGTTGAGAGATGCAATCAGTTTCATGTTTGCTTGGATCAGGATTGTAGGAGAAACTTCTTCTTTATTGAGGTCTTGAAGTTCTTCGTTACACAGTTTTATTGACTTGTCTGCTTCAGCAAGCGCGTCGATCGCTGCTATGTTTGTTGCAGTCAATGGGCTGAAGTCTACTTTTTTTTCGTTGGCGAGTTGACTTCTTAACTTTTGAAGTATTGCTCCGTTTGCCTTATTAGTTTTTGAGAGTGCTTGATTTGCTAACCTAAGATATTCCGGGTCTATTCTCTTGGAGGGGAGCCGCCTTTTAGAGCGGCGAGGCTCGGGTTTGGGTGTAGAGATAACGATAACGATCATTATCAAACAGGAGAGGATTACGGCAGCTATCACTTTTAGGTTCTTGCTGTTCATGGCTATGTCTCTCCTCACTATTTTTGAACTTCCGTAGGTTGGGTAGCGCGGTAAAGCACCAAGATTTCTGATTTGTCCGGAGCCTGTTGATTTGCGATGCTACTTTCATCAAGAAGAAATATAGCGAAACCCAACATTCCAAACGCTGCAGGTGTGAGAGTGTGTCGAATTCTACGTCTCTTTCGGTGATTTCAGGTTTCTGCATGGACCTTGAAAATCATCTGCGCTGTTAAGTCGAACTCACGTTAGTTAGCAATTTAGATTATTTTAATCAATTCGCCTGCGTTGATATAAGAACCATTCAACAACACTCAATCCAACCGCAAGGAAGACTAAGTAAACCCATGGTGGATAGCGTAAAAGCGCGGCACCGCTCTGTGCCACTGATGCCTCGGTCATGTCTTCAACTGCTGGGTCGGCACCGATGTGCGATTCTGCTGCATCGGCGAGGTTAACTGCCCATATCGTTCCGCTATTATCTTCTGTAGCATCGGATGCTTCTGGGGACGGTTGTTCTTCTGCTGATGTAGAATCCGCTGCTTCTGAGATCTTCAGTTCGTAGAAACCGGCACGCAGTGTCTGCTCAAAAAGCAGCGCGTCCCCTTCGATAGGGAGTTCCCACGTTTTGTCTTCAGGTCCCGTGATTTTTACAACTTTTGAGGTGCTTTCGGGTGAATCACTTTCTGTCTTTAGGCCGAGTTCAGAGATTGCGCCTATCGAATCAATACGTTGTTTGAGGACTTCCCCCGTATGGAGATGGTATTCCAGAATTTCAGAACGTTGCTGAAACCACTGGATTGTGTTGGCAATAATCACTGGGAAAGCAATGCGTAACGGCAGGTCGGATTCCAAGATATTGATAGCAGCGAAGACAATTTTTCGGTTCGGCTTAACGTCAATGAACAAGACAGGGGATTCAAATGAACGCGCAAGTACCTGTGCTGTGGACGGTGGGGTGACCTGATACGCTGTACCGATTTGGACGTTCTCCAGATGAACGTGCTGCAGAATAGGATGCGTCCGCTCCCAATCCGTAATAATTGGTGTTTCCAACGCTGCACCGATATTCCATTTCAATTCAAGGTTAGGCGTTTCTGATGCGTCAACAGCAGGTGGGTAAATAAACATGTAATTCCCATCACCGAGGGAAGGAGGGCTGTAACGATCGAAGATAACGACTTGATACGCTTTTGTCACTTGCGAATTAGCACCGTTAGGAAGGACATCGGTTTCATATTCCGTCGGTGTGAGGACAGTGAGTTGTATCTGTTCGTCAACGGCGAGTGCTTTTTGGAGAAACGGGTTTTCTGCTGTCACAAGCAAGACAGGGATAAGATCACGTTTCGGAAGCGTGGCGTAAGCAATGTTGTCTGAGATCAGTGGGTCTTGGATATCAAGGACCGCTTTGAGCTTGCCACCTTCAAACGCAAAGTTGCTGAAAATCTCAGATTTGCTTTCGCCGGGGGCAAGGGTGTAAGGGCGTACGTCAAAAAGATTCTCGTTGAAATAGAGTTCAACGTTAAATTTTTTCTCCGCTTCTGAGGCGTTGACGACGCGCAGCAGTGTTTGGTAATCGAAGGCGTTAACGAGACTCTTGCGGACTCGGAACTGCGTAATACCGACATTATCGCTCGCTTTTCCTATCTGTATCAAGTGGCGTTTGATTTCTGGATCCGGTTTTTCGGTGTCATCCACCTGTTCCGTTTTGCTTTTAAGTTTAGCGAGTAGCCCTTCTGAAATCGACTGGAAATCGCTGAAGATAACGATTTCAGGGTTAGGTTTGGTTTGGGCAATGGCGTGTGCTAAATCATAAGCAGGTTCAAGGTTTGTGCTGATGTCAGTCGGTTGGATCGCATGAATCGCTGCTCGTAGCGATTTCTGATGATTCGTAAACGGAATATGAATTACAGGTTGGGTATGGGAACTGATTACCGTCATTTCGTCCATGAAACGGAGGCCATCTACGCTTCGCAGGGCACGTTCTTTAGCAACCTCTAACCGCGTGCGTCCGTCAGTGTCTTCTTCAATAGCGTTCATACTCGCCGACTGGTCAATAATCAAAACCAGTTGCCGAGCAGATTTTGTTATGAAAGCGAATTGCGGACGCGCAATTGAAAACACCAAGAGCATCAAAAATAGGAGTTGCAGCAAGAGGGACAGGAGATGCTTCAGTCTCTGGAACAGAGAGGTCGTCTGCCGTTCTTTGAAAAGTTCCTCCCAGAACATCAGTGTAGAGACCGGTTCGCGGCGCCGACGCAGCCTAAGGATATACAGCGCGACAATCGGGAGTGCCAACCCAAATAGGAATAGTGAGGTGGGAGACAAGAAATTCATATTTTAATAGTTCTCAGTTTTCAGGACGATTTTTTCTGCGAAAAAATCTTTCGGTTGTCAGTTACCAGATTGTGTCGGTTGTTTTTCCTGCTACTGCCACAAGGGATATCTTTAACTGAGTACTGAAAGCGCAGCGTACTGATAACTGATAACTATTAAGAGACAAAACCACCCATCCTGAAGATGCGTAAAATAAGTTCCTCGAAAGGGGATTCTGTCGTCGTCCGTACAAGGCTGATTTCACGTTGCGTGCAATATAAATCCATGTCATCACAATATTTTTGGAACAGTGCCTGATACCGCTTGAGATGATTTTCGTTGATCGTGACTTGACGCAGCTGATTTGTTTCAACATCCACAAGATGGTAATCACCAAGTAGATCAGGGGCGACTTCTCTCTGATCGATGATATGGATCACGAAAAGTTCATGCTTCTGAAATTTCAACACATTCAGTCCGTTGGTAAATCCACTCGGATCAAAGAGATCAGAAATTAGCACGACGAGACCGCGACGTTTGGTTGTGTGGACAAAGTTGTGGAATGCGCTCTCTAAATCTGTTTCGCCACTGCCGTTAATCTGATCAAGAAAGTCAAGGACGGTGAAAATTTTACCTTTGCCACGCTCTGTTGGGAGCCGATTCGCGCCTGTGTTGTTGAAGGTCGTGATACTAATCCGGTCAAGGTTGGATAAGCCGATATAGGCGAGCGCAGCGGCGACTCGTTTTGCATAAATCAGTTTGGGCAGCTCGCCGTAGGTCATGGACTGACTCGCATCGACGAGGAAGTAGATGTGCAGGTCTTCCCGTTCTTCGTAGAGTTTTAGCAGGAGTTCATCCAAGCGTGCGAAAGCGTTCCAGTCGATGTAACGGAAATCGTCACCTGCGGTATAGTTACGGTAGTCGGCGAATTCGACACTCACACCGCGGCGTGTGCTGCGACGCTCCGCCTTGATGCGTCCGGCAAAAATCTTTTTCGAGACGATATAGAGATATTCAAGTTTTTTCAGGAATTCGCTGTCAAAGGCAGACTGTGTGTCGTTCATCTTTTTTAACTATTGGGTTTTCGCTCCGATTTTTCAGGGTTTCCGATGAATTTCAAGAATTTTGGTTATGATTAAATTTTTTAAAAAAGATGCAAGCAGGCAACACCCCTACCAGATATTAAATTTCTTCCAGCAGATGCAGGATGATGTCGTCTGGGTCAATCCCTTCTGCCTCGCCTTCAAAGCTAAGGATCAGACGATGCCGCAGACTCGGTAGGGCGATGGCTTGAATATCTTCACGGGCGACATTGTATCTACCGTCAAGAATTGCCCGAACTTTTCCGCCAAGAATTAACGCTTGCGCGCCACGCGGACTGGAACCGTAGCGAACATATTTCTTCGTCAGTTCCGGCGCGTCTTCTGTTTCGGGGTGTGTACCGAGCACAATTCGCAAAGCGTACCTACGTACGTCTTCAGCGATGAGGATATCACGGACGATCTGTTCCAATGCGTTAATCTGCTCGCCATCACAGACTTTATCCACGGACGGCATTTCGCGTCTCGTGGTGCGTTCCATAACAAGGTCGAGTTCGTCAAGACTTGGGTATTCAACCTTGAGTTTAAAAAAGAAGCGATCGAGTTGCGCTTCCGGAAGCGGATAGGTGCCTTCCATCTCCAACGGGTTTTGCGTCGCCATGACAAAGAAAGGCAATTTGAGTTCCCGCTGCTGTCCGGCAACGGTCACGGATTTTTCCTGCATCGCTTCTAATAAAGCTGACTGGGTCTTGGGGGTCGCACGGTTGATTTCATCGGCGAGAATAAGGTTGGCAAATACGGGACCTTGTTGAAATTCAAAGAACTTCCGCCCGTCTTCATCCTCAGCAACAACTGTCGTGCCGATGATGTCTGCTGGCATCAGGTCTGGCGTGAACTGAATTCGGGCAAACTTGAGATCTAATACCTCATGCAACGTCCGGATGAGCAGGGTTTTACCCAAGCCGGGGACACCTTCTAACAGCGCGTGTCCCCCCGTCATGAGACATATCAGAACTCCTTCGATAATCTCTTTTTGCCCGACGATTTGTTTGGATACTTCTTGTTGTATTTTTAGGAAGGTCTCGCGAAAT
>JAPPDN010000049.1:0-6442 GCA_028824575.1 Candidatus Poribacteria bacterium
CATCTCCACCGGCTTTCGCCTCGGCATCAAGCTCTCCATTAATATACATACATGTTATCTTTTTACTCTGTGACCCGACAAAGTAGTACCATTCCGGTTCAAACGCGTCATAATTCGTAACTGCCTGTAATTCTACGCCTTGCGTCGCAAAGTAGAACCCGAATAATACACCGCCACGGTTAAATGTAATGTGAGGCCGTCCACCACCATTCAAACGATATAGCAGATCAATGCGGTTACCACCCTCAATTTTCTCGTCGGGTTTGAACCAAAACTCAATCGTCATTTCCTTGGGTTGATCAATCTTGAGTGGGTCGAAGTTAACACTTCCATTTTTAAAATGGAGTGCTTGTCCGACAACCCCCTCAACCCATTTTGCATTTTTGATGTCGCCCGTGAAACCGTTAGGTCCGACATCGCCAGCCTTATCGCCTTTTCCTTCATCAAAAGGTATGTAGATCAGTAAATCTTTGTCTGGATCCGCTGCATGCGCGAGCAGACAACTCATCAAGAATACTGCCACTGCGAAAAAACAAACAAATTGTCTCATCTTTTTTTTGAGGGAAACCACCTAAAAAACATTATTCGCATGCTATCAGGGGCAACACCTCATTTTTCCTCCAATTTTTCAATATGGGGACTTCAGTTCTCCCCAAGTTGTGGTTAATTTACCGATCGGTTCAACGGACAGAACCTCTGGCACATAGTAGTTAACAATGAACTCACCCATAATATCGCTCCATGAAACCCCGGGATGTGGGACATCGCCGACATAAACCTGAAGGAAGATACCGAGGCGGCCGCCGGTGTCTTCGTTGAATATCACAGCAGGGTCAACCCGATAATCTTCATCCTTATTCTCAGCGAGCGCGATCTCTAACTTCCATGGCGTTTCCTCGTAATCCTCTACGTGGAACGGATAAGAGGTATTATACTTTTTCAGGCTCGGTATATGGTCTTTGCCATCCTGTGTCGGAGTCATTTCAACTGGATTGGGCTGCCAAGCGTCCGGACCTCTGGCCTGCCACACGAAGGCTTCTGGAACATCAATGATATTGGGTAATCCATTTTGTCCGTTCGTTTCTGCGGGGCCTTCCGATGTATAAAAGGTGTATTCACCCGTATTGAAAACCGTATTACCGGCATCCAGAAATTCTTCGAGAATCGAACCATCAGGTTTCGCGTTGCCGGGTGGATAGATCGTTGATGGGGTGATACCTGTCAGAATCAGGGTGTTTCCACCACCATCGGTATGCGCTTTAACCCAATTCGCCAACCCGTCAATATCTTTTGGTTCAAAAACCTCCAAGTTTACGCCTTTAAGAATTTTAATTAAGTTATCAATTTCCTGTTGGGTGCCTTTTGCGTCTTCACGCGCCCACGGATGCGCGTCCGTGTGAAGTGCGAAATTGAAATTGGCTTCAACCTGAGTAGAAATCAAAGCTGTGAGAAAAAAAAGAGTAGCCAGTTTTTTCACTGCTTTCCTCCTATATGTCCGAATATAGGCGGGCAGGGGAACCCGCCTTATGTTTATTTATCTACCTTTCAATTCACCCCACATAGTTGCTAACTTGTCAACGGGTTCAACGGCTGTCGGTGGGATACCTTCACCGTTAATTTCTACGTACTCATAGAGAACAGTTGAATCCCTGCCACCTAAACCGGGGCGACCTTTATCGTAGGTCTTATCCTGGTTTTCAACCATCAATTTCCCATCAATGTAAGTTCGGAGGGTCTCCCCTTCCGTTTCAAAGACGATGGTGTATGAATCACCACCCTTATCGTCCTTTGAATCGGGACGTTTCGGGCGGGGACCGCCCGTAATCTCATTTGCAGCGCCACCACTAAACATGAACAGGGAAGTCGTATGTGAGTTATAACTGATTTCCATGAAATAGAAATCTACTGCGGGTTCCTGTACCCGTGCGAACAGGTGAAAATAGGGGCCGACCAGTTTTCGGGCTTTGACTTCCATCCGATAATCGGTCCAGTTATCTTCGCCGAAATAGATACCCGAATTCTGTCCACCGGCAACGGTGAGTTCAAGCATACCATCTTTGACCTTCGCTGTCGCCTGGGGTCCAAGTTCCCAATCCGCAATCTCTTTGTCACTATCAAACTCGTAACGAATCGCGAATGCTGGGTGTATCACTAATATAAAAGCGAAACAGATACATATACAGAGGCACTGAACGTTTAACTTTTTCATGAGATCTTCTCCTTATAGGTTCTTTAAACACGAAACTTTTCGTTCGGTTTTCTTACGAGTTTTCACATTAGGTTTTGGGAGTTTAGCAACTGCTCTAAAGTCCAGCTATTTTACACAACAGCGCGTAATCTGTCAACCCTCTACTCAATTTAGTTTTCCATCTTTGAAGCAATTTTGGACAATGGAATGGCTCTGGCTAAATTCCTACCAAGTTGACTGCTAAAGCGAAACAAAGTATAATTAAACTGCAGCAACACATGATATATAGAATTAAATATATTGATTCTATGTCCGTTTATACCGTTTTTGATTTGATCCGTATTTTACTGGAGTGCTAACTTAGGGCATAGTAATTATCAAAGCGTAACAAATTATGGTAAAAAAAGCAGTACTTATTATCGTTTTAATTGGAGCTGGATGTGTCATTTTTTTTCTCGTCTACGAAAAAGGCGAGAAAATGTCACAGGAGGTATTATCTGAAGAATTATCTGGTGAGCAGGAAGTCGAAATTGAAGATATCCTCATCTATTGGACAAACAGATCAGGTAAAATTCAGCGCATTCGCTCCGATGGCTCAGACATTGAAAACCTCACTACTGACGTATGCTCTCCAATTGGTATCGCATTAGACATTCCCGGCGGTCAGATGTACTGGACGAGCGGCTGTAAGATTCAACGTGCCAACTTGGACGGCTCAAACGTTGAGGAGCTTGTTCCGTCCAATAAAGGAATAAAGGAAGGCATTGCACTGGATATAGATGGAAATAAGATGTACTGGACCCTCTGGAATGCTACACCGAATAAGATTCAACGTGCCAACCTTGACGGTTCAGACATTGAAGACATCATCACTAATTTGAAAAGTCCACGTGGCATCGCCTTGGATGTTCCCAATAGGAAAATGTACTGGGCAGACCTTGGTGCCAGTAAGATTCAACGTGCGAATCTTGATGGTTCAGATGTTGAAGACATCATCACTGGTTTACTGGGTCCAAACGGGATCGCTCTGGACTTGGATGAAAACAAAATTTACTGGGCAGATGAGTTCACTGGTAAAATTCAGTGTGCGAATCTCGATGGTTCATATCGCAAGACTCTCTTTGTTAGATATGGTAAACTTATCGGTACCGCGATAAATATTCCCTTAGATATTTTAGGTCTAAAAATATATTATGCGAATAGTCCGATCGGTATTGCCTTAAACATTCCGGGTGGAAAAATATATTGGACAACTCCACATAAATATAAGATTCAGCGCGCTAACCTCGATGGTTCAAATATTGAAGATGTTGTCACCGACAGTATACTTACTATCGGCATTGCACTGTCTACGACGTCACAGTAGCAGCGGAAAACGCGGCTGTCTATTCCGTGGATGGGATTTGCCAATCACTTTCAGCTACCCCGGATCGCAGCGATGGTCAGACAAGCCCAACCGACAATAAATGCCAACCCACCGATGGGTGTAATCGCACCGAGCCATCGGATACCCGTGAGACTCAGCACATAAAGACTCCCCGAAAAGATTAGGATGCCAGCCAAAAAACACCATCCAGCTGTAGCCGTGAGCTGGTTCTGCCATTGTGATACCGCCCACGCTGCTGCAATTAGTCCGAGGCTGTGGTACATCTGATAGCGGACTGCCACCTCAAACGTTTCAAGCATCTCCGGCGATATTTTTGATTTCAGCGTATGTGCGCCAAATGCCCCTAAAACAACCCCCAGCAGGCTCAAACCCGAACCGAGTGCAAAGAAAAGATTTTGCATAAGTGCCTCCTTTCAAGAATTTATCACTGCAACCAATTATAACTTAAATCTAACATATCTTGTCAGAATTTACCCATTATCATGTCTAATATCTATTTTATGCAACCTTTCGTCCTGACATACGCGTTACAGTAATATGAAGACTCTATTTTTGTTTGGAATGTGCCAGTCTTTAGTGCTTTGGTCTCATCATAGACATAAACCCAATCCCTAAAGAGATGTTGAATCCGTCTGATGAGAACGGCAGCAACAGCATCGGCATTCCATTGTCCCCGAGAGAGGAACTTCGGAAATGACCAATACTGGGTTTCCGAGGCACTTGATTGATAAAATTCCGTCAGTGTTCCATTGCCTCTATTGGCGATAAACCAAAAGATAACCGCTTGGAAAACTGCGAAGTTTTGTTGATTGAATAAATGTCGAAAATCCGATAGAATATCTCCTAAGCAGAAAAGGAGGTCCATATTACTTTCCTTTCAAAACAGTGATGTGTTTATGAAAGGATACCTCTTTTTCTGCTTTCAAACACCTTAATTCTTAAAATTGTCCAAACTTTAGTATGGTTAAGGAGTCTCTCATGAAAACAGTTTTCAGCTTACTCATCTGTCTCTTCAGTTTGTCGTTTTTTTTCGGTTGTGGAGAAACAGACCCACCCGCGGAAACCATAGTCCCCCGTCAGTCGTCGATGGTGCCTATTCCCTCTTTAGACATAAAATACTATCCGACAGGGTGGGTCCGGTTAACAGATAGTGATGTAGAAGAACTATTAACATTTAAGTTCCGGGATGACTTATGGCAAACCAAAGACCCGGAGCTCTTAGAGAAATACTTTGAGGCGGAAGTATTGAAGACTCACGGAGATACGCCGCACGTCCGATTTTACATAGAATATCGGAGAAATAAAGTTTCAACGCCCGAGATCGGATTGGCTTTTGCGCGGACGGTCTATTTTCTGTGGCCGAATGAACATAATAAAAAATTTGTTGACGAGGTTATAAAGAACCTTCCAGAATACGAAGATCACGCTGATTTTGAAGGTGGTCGAACAAAGAAAGGCACTATAGAAGACTTAAAAGAAAGACATGTTGCACTTTTAGAAAAGCACGGAGATATTCCAGAAGTTCAAATTGTTATAGATTTTGAGATGAAAGTCAGAGATAATCAACCTTTGACAATAGATGAACTCTTTGCTTATCGTCAAGCACTCTTTAAGTTAGAACCTGACCGCATACTAAATCGATTATTTTTAGAAGCGTATCTACAGGCGAAAGCCAATGGGCAGCCACTCGAGTCTGTAGATGAGAGAAAAATCCTTGAGGAGTGGCGCAAGGACCAAGAGGAATGAAGACTCAGCTATGACTGGGTTTTCATCTTTAAGGAATCTGAAAATGAAAGCAATGATCTTTGTTTGCGTTTTTTTCGTGGTGTTGGTAGGTTTCTGTGTATATCTCGAAGTTAGCACACGCAATTTTGCGGATAGCCTTCCAAAAACTCCTACCATTAAAGAGAATCCTCAAGACAGCACTGTTCCAAGTGTGTTAGAAGTTGATAAGCCTGTGCCTTCATTTCACTTAGAACGGGTTAGTGAGAACACAGAAACGTCGCGGGAATCAGCGAAAAATAATGAGAAACCTTTAGATTTTGACTGGAAGAACGACACAGCACTTGAAACATTAGAACAAGAGAGTAGCGATCCGTTTTCTGATTATCTGGAGTTACAAGAGGCAATAGAGCGTGGTACGTTGATTACCGCGGATACGTCGGGTGAGGACTTGTATAATGCTCAACAAAACCAAATGCTTGAGGAGTTTGGCGATATACCAGAAGTGCATACGGTAATGGAGTTTAACCGAAAGTTTGATAGCGATGCGCCGATCTCTTTGGACGAAAAAATTGAATATCAAGAGGCACTTGTTAAACTCTACCCGAACTCTACGAACAAAAAAACGCTTGCTTATTATAAGTGGTTGTATCCCCGCGGTAATTCTCCTGAAGATATTGGTAACATAAATTCTGAGGCGATCGCCGAATTACGTTCTATGGGGATAAGCGTCAAAGAGGAACTGACAGAAAGTGGGTATTCCGTTAAAATTTCAACAAAATAATCTGAACACTTACATCAGTAGGAAGATGTAGCGGATTTCCCTATTCGCCGCCTTTTTTATACCATTCGATAGCGGGACGACCTCGCGCGCCCCGCCTCCAAAGCACACTGCGGTGTACTCACTTGTAACCTTCCACCCAACCCCCCTTGCTGTCTAATCTATTCTATTCCCGTCCGATCGGATACTGGAGGTAGTCACGTCTCCAGAAGAACCCAATCGATTAGTTTGCCACCACAGAACCCTGCACAAACCAACAGTTTATGCTACCGTGAGAAGCGAACCCTACCACACGCAAAAATTTCTTTGACATTTTTGTTGCATCGTGCTAAAATGTAATTTCAACGGCATAGCTCACTCTATT
>JAPPDN010000049.1:6452-11222 GCA_028824575.1 Candidatus Poribacteria bacterium
CACTCTATTCCGTAGTGGTTAACAGTAAAAGGAGAAATTTTTGGACGTATGAAACAATACAGAACCGATGAGATCCGGAACATTGCAATTATCGCACATTCAGGAGCAGGCAAGACATCACTCGTTGAAGCGATGCTTTACAACGGTGGTGCAATTGAGCGTATGGGGGCTGTTGATAGTGGAACTTCTGCAGCTGACTATGCCGCTGATGAGATAGAACGTAAAACCACCCTCAATTGTTCAGTCTGTATCGCAGAATGGGAAGGACACAAACTAAATCTGATTGATACCCCCGGCGCAGAAGATTTTTACGGGGACCTCTATAGCGTACTCCGAATTGTCGACGCGGTCGTCGTTGTTGTTGACGCGACAACTGGTGTCGAAGGTGGAACGGAAAAGGTATGGGAAGTCGCGGACCAGTATGGACTCCCACGTCTCATCTTTATCAATAAGATGGACAAAGAGAACGCCAGCTTTGAAAACGCGCTTGCAAGCATTGAAGATATTTTAGAGGCCCGGGCTGTCCCTATCCAACTACCGATTGGGAAAGAGGACAATTTCGCAGGTGTCGTTGATGTCATACAGATGGCGGCGTATCTGCAACCCGATGGTAACAAGCGCGCCGCGAAAGCGGAGATCCCGGCAGAATTAGAGGCGCAGGCTGAAGAAACGCGTGAAGCACTCGTTGAAGTCGCAGCAGAAAGTGATGACGAACTCATAGAGAAGTTTTTTGAAGGCGAACTCACTGACGAAGAAATTCAGAACGGCTTACAACTCGGTATTTCTGAGAACCAATTTGCCCCCGTCCTCTGTGGTGCGGGATTGAACAATGTTGGCGTGCAGCAATTGATGGATACACTCATAAACGGGTGCCCATCTCCCGTAGATGTTGGGGCGGTAAAAAGTGCTGAGAATGCGGAAGAAACCCGCGAACCGTCATCAGATGCTCCAATGTCAGCAATTGTTTTTAAAACGATTGCTGACCCGTTTGCGGGCCAATTGAGTTTCTTCCGCGTTTATTCCGGCACGTTGCAAGGGGATTCCCAAGTTAGTAATTCAACGCGTAGAGAAATTGAACGCCTCGGCAAAACGACGTTCATGAACGGTAAAAATGCGATTAGCACGCCACAGGTGGAAGCAGGCGATATTGGTGCGCTCACTAAACTTGCCGCGACGCAAACAGGCGACACCCTCTGCGATAGAGATGCCTCCATCCAACTTGCAGGTATTGACTTCCCGAACTCGGTGCTCTCTTACGCGATCCATCCGACGCGTGAAGGCGATGATGAAAAGTTGATGACATCCCTCACACGCATGTCTGAAGAGGATCCGGTATTTAGAATTGAACGGAACGAAGTCACGAAGCAATTACTCGTCTCAGGGCTTGGCGACCTACACATCACTGTTAACCGGGAGCGGATGGCAGATAAATTCGGCGTAGAGACGGATGTTGAACCACCGAAAGTCCCGTACCGAGAAACGATTCGGAGAACTGTCCAGGCAGTCCAAGGACGGCACAAACGCCAATCCGGTGGCAGAGGTCAGTTCGGTGATGTCACGATAAATCTCTCCCCCTTGCAACGTGGCGAGGGTTTTGAGTTCGTTAACAACATTGTCGGTGGGGCGATCCCACGTAACTATATCCCAGCTGTCGAAAAAGGCATCCGCGAGAGAATGGATAGAGGTTTACTCGCTGGTTTCCCAATCGTTGACATCCAAATTGATCTCTATGATGGTAAATACCACCCTGTCGATTCTTCAGATATGGCGTTCCAGATTGCTGGTTCTATCGCCTTCGCTGCCGCTGCCGAACAAGCCGATGCGTGTCTGCTCGAACCGGTTATGAATGTTACAATCACAGTCCCCGAACAGTTCATGGGAAACATTATCGGTGACCTAAATGGACGGCGCGGACAGGTGATGGGTGTCGAGCAGTTAGGGAAAAAACAGTCCATTCAGGCAAACATTCCGCTTTCAGAGATGCTCCGGTATTCAATTGATCTCAAGTCGATGACGAGTGCTCGTGGTAACTTCACGATGGAATTTTCGCACTATGACATCGCTCCTGATGATGTCGCCCAGAAGGTCATCGCTGCTTCAAAAACGGAAGAGGAAGAGTAGTAACGACTGGCGAGGTTTCAAACCTCGCCTCTCTTTGTATTTTGTAGGCGTGGTTCAGAAAATATTGGCAAGAGTTTTTCAGCTAAGAACGTATTGACGCAATTCACATCAACGAATAGAGGTTTCGCAGATGGCGTATAGCGATTGGACCTTAGAAACAGTGAAGAAAGCGTTTCAGCTGGAAGAAGTTAATGCAGTCGGCATCTTTTCTAACGTAGAACCAGTGGAACCGAGTGCACATCTTGCCACGGCCTTGGAACGGAACGTTCCCTTAGCCTTTGCTATGGGCACTGAGAAGGCAAAATCAGAACTGATTGTCTCTGCAATTCTGGTTGAACTCTGGGAGCACTTCGACCGCAGTATCAGTTTTTTTTCGGGGATTGACTTTAATGTTGATGCCGAAAACGGCTTGACCGGCATTTGTGATTTTTTGGTAAGCCTGTCGTCGTCCCAATTTCATGTGGAAGCCCCAGCCATCCTCCTCGTTGAAGCGAAAAGGGATAATCTGACAATAGGACTCGGCCAGTGTGTTGCAGAGATGGTTGCTGCCCAACGTTTTAATGTCGAAAAGGGAAATGGCATTCCTCGCGTCTATGGTGCGATTACGTCAGGCATAGATTGGATATTTCTCAAGTTAGAGGAAAAGAAACTTCAACTTGATATGGCAGCCTATACAATTGAGCGATGCGACAAAATTCTCGGTATCCTCGCTGGTATGGTGGCACAAAAGGCGTGAAGGAAACGGGCAGATAACACTATCCGCCCGTTGTCAAAACCCGCTAACTATCCAAATGGAAGATCGCCATCTTCAATTCGGTCATCTCTTCTATAGCGTACTTCGGTCCCTCTTTGCCCATACCGCTCTCTTTGACGCCACCATACGGCATCAAGTCCGCACGCCACTGTGTGCCCCAGTTCACCATCAAGTTACCAGATTCGACCTCACGGACGAACTTCATTGCCCAATCAACGTTCTGCGTGAAGATAGCGGCACTCAGTCCGTAGTTCGTATCGTTGGCGAGTGCGATTGCCTCGTCAATGTCATTGACACGCGTCACACCGACAGCCGGTCCAAATACTTCATCACAGGAGACCTTCATCTCTGGCTTGACGTTGGCGAGGATAGCCGGAGTCACAAACTGATCTTGCTTCTCGCCACCGGTGAGCAGTTCCGCACCGTCCGAGACGGCTTCCTGAATCCATTCGGCGACACGGGAGGCATCACCTTCTCGGATCATGGGTCCCATGCGTGTCCCTTCTGCGAGTGGGTCGCCCGTACTGATTTGGGCGACTTCCGCCTGGAACGCATCCAAGAAATCACCATAGATTTTCTCATGTGCGATGACGCGCTGCGTTGAGATGCAGACCTGTCCTGCATTAGAGTAACCAGACGCTGCTGCCGCACGTGCGACCTTTTCAGGGTCGGCATCGGGCATGACGATGAGCGGAGAATTTGAGCCGAGTTCCATTGTAACGCGCTTCAATCCTGCGACCTTACAGATATGTTCGCCGACATCACGGCTGCCGGTAAAGGTAATTTTCCGGACGCGTCGGTCTGCACAGAGCGTATCACCGATTTCGCCGCCGGGGCCTGTCACACACTGAATCGCTTCAGGTGGCGTGCCTGCTTCCAGAAAGAGTTCGACGAGTTTCAATGCGGAAAGCGGTGTATCCGTCGCGGGTTTGATGATAATTGCGTTGCCGCCAGCGATTGCGGGACCGGCTTTGTGGCAGACAAGGTGCAGTGGAAAGTTGAAGGGACTAATACCAGCAACGATACCACACGGCATACGTACCGTAAAGCCGAGTTTGTCTTTGACACCGGGCGCGCCTTCAAGCGGAATCGTTTCGCCGGTTAACCGTTTTGATTCCTCTGCTGAGAGCGCAATGATTTCAGAAGCGCGTGTGGCTTCAACCGTTGCCTCGGCTAAGATTTTACCTTCTTCGCGGGTAATCACCTCGGCGAGTTCACCTGCGCGTTCGACCATCAAATCCGCCACTTTCCGCAGGATTTCATAGCGTTCATAGCCTGTCATTCCTGCCATGATCTTTGCGCCGCGTTCTGCGGTCTGAATAGCGGTTTCAACGTCGTTTGCGTCTCCTCTGGGGACGGTATCAACAACTGAACCGTCGAACGGACTCAGTACGTCAATCTTGTCGGATTTGTCAATCCATTCTCCACCTACGTGCATTTGCATAATACGTTCTCTCCATTTCTAATTTGACATTCAGATGAAGATTAAAAAATAAATTAGGGTTCTGTTCGCCACCCGTGGAAATCGCGAGCACAACTCGCTCCTACAACAAGAAATTGTGGGAATCGCGAGCACAACTCGCTCCTACAAGAGACCTCTATCAGAATCGCGAGCACAGCTCGCTCCTACAACAAGAGGCTATTGATACATTACCGAATTAAATTCTTAAACTTCATGCGCGTGCCTATTATTTTACCTTGTTGTTTTTAGCAAAGCCCAAGTTGTCGTCGCTTTTCCAGCTGCATCCACAGCAGCATAGCCAGCCAATCCGCTATCCATAACATCATTGAGTTCATCTTCAGAGAGTGCTTCAGTGAAGAACCCAACTTCGTCAAAAAGTCCAGTTGCAGCAACATTGCCAGGTCGCGCGCCGATCCAGATTGGGGATTCACTG
>JAPPDN010000621.1 GCA_028824575.1 Candidatus Poribacteria bacterium
AATATCGCATTCCTCCCAGTCTTTAGGCACCTTGAGGATATTGAGACGGTTGTTGATATAAGAATTATTCCCGGCATCCACATGTTGGTGCCATTTGTCGAAAACCTCTATTTTCTGATGTTTTTGAGTTTTGTAGATGTCTTGGGTATATGGAATATCTTTGTTTTAACTGTAGCGGTTGCTACACTCGCGGAAGTCAGTAAAACGAAGGCGTGTCTCACAGCAGTAATTATTTGGCTATTAAGAGTTGGCATTGATGTTATATTTCAGGTTTCATCTGCTTCTTAAGGAACACGTAGGTGGAAAAGAGTCGGTAGAATCTTATAGATCGTGGATAATGTGGGGGGAGGAAAATGATGAATACGCGAGAAGGTTACGCAGAATTACAAACAAGAATTTTGGATGCGCGCCGCGCCTGGAAACGTAGTATTTTTTGGGCAGGATTTGCTATTGTCCTGACAGGTATAATTGCTGTATTTGTGGGTGAAGCGATCATTGATTGGCTGATGCCTCTTCCGAGTTTTGTGCGAATCGCTTTGCTAACAGCCGGTGTTGGCGTGACGGGTTACTTGCTTTATAAGTATCTCATTCAACCCCTTCGAGCAGCCCTCACGCTCCGTGATATCGCGCTCAACGTTGAGCAAAATCACCCTGATCTTGAAGATAGATTGGTGAGTGCAATTGAATTCGGCAATCGCGAGTCAACAGACCCAATTGAAGCGCACATGCTCCAACGCCTGCTTGAAGATACCACGCAGCGGGTGGAAAGTATTGATTTCAAAGCAACAGTCGATCATAGCCGTACCCGTAAGCATGCTGGCATTGCCGCTTTGGTTGTTGTTGGCTGCTGTGTTCTCGCACTCCTATTTCCGACGGAACTCCATACGAGTCTCCTCCGCGTGTTGGTCCCTTGGGAGAAGACTGAACCGGTTTTGACGACGAAGTTAACTGTTGAACCGGGAAATGTACGCATCCTTCGCGGCAAAAGCCTACCCATTCACGTCACTGTCACCGGAAAATCTGCTGAGAAGGCTGTCTTGACCTACGGAAATATTGAGAGGCAGGAAGCCGCTCCTTCCGAAACTGAGACAACCCAGCAACAGATTAATATGCTGCAAAACCCAGACGATAAACGCGGGTTTGCTTATGAAATTTTTAACATTGACGCGGATATCGAATACTACGTTATAGCAAACGAGACCACTTCAGAACGCTATACTGTTGAAGTATTTGAGATGCCAAAGGTAACAGAAATCTCCGTCGCTTACACTTATCCAGACTACACAGGTCTTAAACCCGTCGTGCAAACAGGGACAGGTGATATTCAAGCGGTCGTCGGGACACAAGCAGAAATAAAACTCACGACCAATAAAGCCATCCAAACCGCAACGTTCACCCTGAAAACGGATGTTAATCAGGAAAAATTGGACGAGACGCAAGAACCTGCTGCAACCCAGATGGCGATCTTCGATGGAAACATCCTCACAACAACTGTAGATGTTATTGCAGATGGGACGTATACCGTTGAACTTCTCGGTATTGATGGTTTCTATAACGAGATACCCATTGAATACACTATAAAAGCCATCCCTGACGCTGCGCCTGAAGTTGTGGTCAAAGAACCTGGACGCGATATCAAAACAACAAAATTGGGTGAAGTAGAAATCATTGCTGAGGCGACGGACGACTATGGGGTCGCAGAACTAAAACTTATGTATCGCATTGGGTCTGACGAACTGCAGGAACTAACCTTAGAAACCTCCACGCCTGATGCTGTTATAGAATCAGGGACTACCGGTCCGGTGCAACGCCGCGTCGCAGAGGGTCGTTATACATTCTACCTTGAGGAGTTTGACGTTGAACCCGGGGATATTATCTCTTACTACGCACATGCTGTTGATAATAACACGCGCACGGGTCCCGGTGAAGCCAGTAGTGATATTTATTTCATTGAAGTCCGGCCCTTTAATGAAAACTTTCAAGAGATGGAAGCAGAACAGGGACCACCGATGCCGAATCCGCTTTTAGAGATACTCGCCTCCCAGAAGCAGATTATTCGAGAGACAGCGAAGCACATTAACGCGAGACCGTCATCAGTTACGGAAGAATATCGGAGTGCCGTTAAGAAAACAGGAGACAAGCAAGATAAATTGAAGGATAAGACGCAGGAACTCGCAGATGAGTTTAGCATGGCGATGCAAGGCGACTCACCAATCACCCCTGAGATTCTGATGAACTTGGAGGACGCAATAGAAAAAATGCGTGAGGCAACTGATAGCCTGAACGCTGTCCAACCTGTTGAAGCCATTCCTGCGGAACAAGAGGCACTTGAGCTGCTCATAAAAGTTAGCCTTGAGCTTCCGAAAATACTGATGCAGATGCGGAATAGTAATCCGCAACTTGCTGAGAATCTTGAACTCGAAATGGAGGAGCTGCAAAGCGAACTTGAGGATCAGCAGAACGAGCTTGATCAGGAGATGCAAGAACAGACGCAGGAGATGTTGGATCAAGCCCGTCAGATGTTGGCGGAGCAACAGCAGCTAAGTCAGCAGAGCCAGCAGTTAGGACGTGAAAACGAACCCTCTCCGAGCGATATGCAGCAAAACAGTCAGCAACAGGGACAGTTGTCACAGCAGGCACAGCAGATGGCAGAGCAACTCGGCACCATGCAACAGGATGCTCAAGGGTCCCAAGGACAACGCTTGGATCAAGCCGGTCAAGCGATGCAACAGGCGGGTGAACAGATGCAGCAAGCCTCCCAGGGCATGCAACAACAGGAACCGCAACTCAGTGCCGCCAAGGGGCAAAAAGCGGAGGAAAGGCTTGAGGAAGCCATTGAACAGTTGGAGAGGGTCGCATCGGAATTCAGCGATGCTGCGCTCGCCAATGCTGCCCAGCAGGTCCAGGAATTGATAGACGAACAGTCCGGTGTCCAACAGGAGACGCAAGAACTCAGGAACCGTTCGCAACAGTCAGAAATGCGTCCCGAAGATTTCCGAAAGGCAACTGAGCTTGCTAACGAGCAGCGAGAACTTCAGCAGGATCTCGGATCACTTGAGAATACGCTCGAAAATCTGCCAGAGCAGCTTAGCGAAGAGAATCCAGAGGCAGCCCAAAATGTAAGGGATGCTACAAGACGACTGACTGAAGAGCAGACAGCTGGGGATATGTCCACCGCGCAACGCGCCCTGCAATGGCGTAGTTTCCGCGCCGCTGAGCTGAATCAGCAAGAAGTCGTAGAGACACTAAGGCAGGTACAGGCGGACCTACAACAGGCGCAAGCCAATATGGCAAGCACTGAAGAAGAGCAGCTGGAAGCCGCGCTCCAACAACTCCAACGTGCCCGTGAACAGACGCAAGACATCCAGCGCGAACTTCAAGCAATGGAGGGACAAGAGCAGACGGAAGAACAACAACAGCGTCAGCAACAACTCGCTGAGCAACAACAACAGATTCAGGAACAGATGCAACAGGCGCAACAAGCCATGCAAAACGGACAGGAAGGACAACAACCCGGGCAGGAGGGTCAGGAAGGACAACAGCCCGGACAACAGGATGGGCAGGAGGGCGATAACCAAGAAGCACGCGCCGGTGGGCGGGAATCCGAACGTGAAATTAACGAACTCTGGCTTGACCTTCTTGATACCATGGACTACCGACCTGGAAATCGCTCAAATCCATTCCCTAACTATGAATTCGTTATTCGGGACCTGACGAAGTTAGAAGCTGCACTTGAAGAACGCCTCAACACGCTTCAGGAGAAGAAACAGCTTACACAGGTTGCTAAAGAGGATGTCCCACCTGAGTATCGAAGGCTCGTTGATAACTACTACGAATCTTTATCGCAGTAATAGTTGTCAGTACGGATTTTTTCTTCCGAAAAAATCCTTTCGGTTATCAGTTGTGGGTTAAGAGGTGTGCGTTTAACAAAACCCTTTTGTAATTGATAACTGACGGCTGATAACTATTAACTCTGACAACTGAAAGGGTTTTCGTAGAAAACCCGTACTGAGGACTGATAACTACAAAAAATATGGAACTTGAAACTAAAAATATCGTCAAACCCGGTGAACACGTCAGTCTGGACGATTACGTACCCGGGTATACTGGAAGTTACACGAAAAAAGGTCAGACGAAGCGCAGACTGAAAAAACTACATAAGCAGCTCCTGAAACTTCAAGAACTGCTTTACGCGGAAAATCAGCGTGCGCTTCTCATTATATTGCAGGGCATGGATACATGTGGCAAGGATGGCACGATCCGGAAGGTTATGGCAGGTATAAACGTGCAGGGATGTGATGTCGTTAGTTTCAAAGTCCCTTCTGTGGATGAGCTTTCCCGGGACTTTTTATGGCGCGCACACAGAGCTGCACCACCAAAAGGGAAGATAGGGATCTTTAACCGTTCACACTATGAAGATGTCCTTGTCGTCCGCGTGCATGACTTGGTGCCAGCACCCGTTTGGGGGCAACGCTACCAGCAGATTAACGATTTTGAGAAAATGTTGGTTGAAAATGGAACCGTTGTTCTAAAATTTTTCCTTCACATCTCAAAGGAAGAACAGAAGGCACGTCTTGAATCCCGGATTAGCGATCCGACGAAGCATTGGAAAATCACGGAAGCCGATATTCGAGAACGTGCCTATTGGGACGATTACATGCAGGCGTACGAGACGGTTCTCCAAGAATGTAGTACTGATTGGGCACCTTGGCATATAGTTCCGGCAGATAAGAAGTGGTATCGGAATCTCGTCATTACGGAGTGCATCGTTGATACACTGAGGAAACTCGGTATGCGGTATCCAGAACCCACGGCGGATGTCGCCAAATTTACAATTGATGACTGAGATATGTTCCTTGTGAAACATAGCCAGCACGCCCTATTATTTTTAATTGAGGTGCTTTTGACAGCGGAGGCTTTGTAGACAAAAATGGGCGCGAAATGAATCGATAACCGATTTTGGTTCTCGCTGCGAAGCAGGACAAAAATCGAGCGGAGATACCATACTTAAAAAAATGCTTTCAGAACAGCAATTAGCACAATTTGAAGAAGAAGGCTATCTGCTCCTTTCCGGGTTGATTCCACAGGAGACTGTCACAAAAGCCGAGGCAGCGATGTGGCAAATGATGGGTATGGATGCGGATAACCCAGACTCGTGGGGACATTTCAAACGTCCGGGGCTTGCTGGATTTTACATGGAGCAGCTGTCGAATGGGAACCGCATTGAGCTCTTCGGTGTTACGAATCCAGATGTCTTAGCGTGTTGTACGTCTGATTATCTCACTGTCCTTGACCAACTCGCATCCCGATACCCAGAAATCCCACACTGTAAAGATCAACGTCCTGATGGTATCTGGGCACTCAACCAATTCCCCGTTTCAGACAAGTGGAAAAGCCCGTCGCCGCACTTAGATGGCGATTTCCGAGATTTTCGATTGGACCCGGGGACGTTTCGAGCGACCAGTTTAACCTACCTCACCGATGCAAGTTCACATGGTGGAACGACTGTGATCTGGCCCGAAGGTCCACGGCGTATTCGTGAGTTCCGTAAGAAAAATCCAGAATTCTCCAATCAGGTCCGCGATGTCCGAGCACTCTTTCCTGAAATGGATTTAGGCGAACCGATGGAAGTTGTCGCTAAACAGGGTGATGTCCTATTTTTTCATCACCTATTACCGCACTCTGGGACAATGAATGTTGGGACTGCTCCGCGTTTCGCAATTAGATATCTGTGTTTGTGTGTCGCATGCCGCAAATGGGAGAAAAAAGGCGAGTGGAATATCTGGATGCCATAAAGAACTAAGAGGAGAAATAGAAGATGATTAAAAATAAACAGATTGCTTTTTGCCAATATTTTTTCTTTGCACTTGTTGTTGCTTTAACCTTTGTTTTCGTGGGAGGTTCAAACGCACAAAAGGTGTTCGTACAAACTGGGTTTGAGGAATTCCCCACCGGTAATCCACCCAAAGACTGGGAAGCAATCGGCGGCGACTTTGAAGTTTCTGGCGATACCGTCAAAACCGATAAAAAAGCACTTGCTATCTTAGCCGGTGCGGATGGAGACGGACTCGGTATCCCCATAGAAACCGAAGATCCCATTATTTCGGTTGAATTCTATTTGTAT
This sequence comes from Candidatus Poribacteria bacterium, assembly GCA_028824575.1. Taxonomy (GTDB): domain Bacteria; phylum Poribacteria; class WGA-4E; order WGA-4E; family WGA-3G; genus WGA-3G. Next base: position 6,125 of record JAPPDN010000621.1, read on the forward strand.
ATTGAAGGCGGCGGCAGGTCTTTCAATTTCAAAGTCGCTACCGCTGATGGTTTTGGCGAAAACAATGGTTGCACCTACATCAACTGGGACGCTGGGATTGTCCGACTTTACGACGGTGCCGCGTGGCAACTCATTGGCGATTTTGAAACCGATACATGGAAGTACGTCTACATTGTTGCCGATGTCGGCAAAAGCGAATTTGATTTTTCCGTGGGCGATGACAGGGACGATGCGTTGGGTGCCAAGCCAGAAAAAGGACTCGCCTTTCGGAATGCTGCCCTCGGTCCCGTCGCCAAATGGGTCGCTTTCTATACGTGGGGAATAACTGCCCCCGGTTACGTTGATGATTTGTTGGTCTATGAAGGAGCAGAGGCACTTGATCTTGCCGTTGACCCGGGTGGAAAACTCACCACATTCTGGGGGCAAGTTAAGCGCGGATTATAGAGCAATCCTATAAATGTGGAGGTAAGAAATGAAAAACGGTGAAAAGGTTTGCCTAACGCCAGCGCAACGACTCCATTTCGACATCTACGGTTATGTGTTATTAGAAAACGTCCTAAACGACGATGAAATTCAACGTATGAAAGACGCACTCTATAAAATAAAAGCCGACGAAGATCGGGATGCTAAGCGTGTTTATGCGCGTCCGGGTGGAGAACACCATGTGCTTTTCGGGAATCTCGTTGAATATGATCCGGCGTTGTTGGAATATGCCGTGCATCCAAAACTCGTGCCACTCGTTGAAGAGGTGGTTGGCGGTGCAGTGCGTCTTGAGGAGACCGAAGCGATCATCAATAGTCGTAATCCAGAGACAGAATTGGACGCACTCCACAAACGCCGCTATAATCCAACAGGTTTCCATCGAGGGACGCAACATGGGTGGGGCACCTATATAGAACAGAACAAGTTTCACTGCATCTTTGTAAAGACACTCGCCTACCTCACTGATGTTGGTCCTGATGATGGTGGAACGTGCGTCATACCGGGGAGCCACCGATTAACGTGGAACCAAAACGAAATGATCGAAGCCGCATTGTCTGATGACAAACTCGTCTACCAAGTCGAAGCATCAGCCGGTTCCGTGCTGCTTTTTGCCGAAGCCTTGATTCACAGCACGACTGCCATCCGTAGCGACAAAGAGCGCGTCATCCTCATCTCCGGCTACACACCCCCAATGGTGCGCGAATGGCCCGGCAACGAAGTCAGTCCCGAATTTATTGAGACACTGCCCGAAAACATCCGTCCGCTTATCTCAGGAAGCGACAGTTGGCACTGGAGACGGCGGTATTAAATCTCAAATTTGATAGGTGCGGTTTCATGTTTTCTCGGTGGATGCGGTCCCTATATGCCTACTTATTTTCAGATTTCACTATAATATCCAGCGTTTTGCGGAGAAAAAAATGAGAAGTTTTGGTACCTACGGACGTGTACGGCCTGAGCAGCATTATATTGTTCCGCGCACTACGGAGGTTGCTGATTTCATCAACCGTGTTAAAGCAGGCAGATACATTGTGTTGTTCGCACCACGTCAGACCGGAAAAACGACCTTTTTCCGATTAGCACTTAATACGCTCACGGCTGAGGATCCCACCTATTTTCCTATCCTGTTGGATTTCCAAACAATGCGCAGTGCTACGTCATCTGTTTTTTATAGTCGGTTCTACCAAATGATTTGCATGCAGATTGAGAGCGTTTTTGAAAAGCACCGTGGCGCGCCTTCTGAAGCACTAACGCAATTTTTGGCGGATACAACGCTAACCGATGATTTTTCGATGCTGCTGTTTTTTAAGCAACTCGCAAGTTTCTTGGACAGTGATTCGCACAAAGATGTTCCGGCTTTCAAAAGGGTTGTGCTGCTCATTGACGAGTTTGATGGCATACCAAAAACGGTCATCAGCAATTTTCTGTATTCGCTCCGCCAGATTTATCTCTCTGACGAGATGCAATGTCCCTACAGCGTTGGTATCGTGGGTGTCAGGAGCATCGCGCAGCTCAACTACGACCGGTCTGTTTCACCGTTCAATATCCAAGATGAATTCAAACTGCCGAACTTCACACTTGAACAGGTCCAAGAACTCTTCCAACAGTATACAAATGAGATGGGACAAGCCTTCGCTCCAGAGGTCATTGCGTCTATTCACAAACAGACTGCTGGTCAACCTTTCCTCGTGAATCGATTCGGGCAAATACTTACTGAAGCGTTGGACATTCCGAAAACCGAAACCTTCACGATGGCACATTTTTCAAAGGCACACGCGCAACTCCTTGAAGAAGACAATACCAATCTTACACATCTGATTACCAATATTCGCAGAGATCGCCGATTTGAGACGCTGCTCATGAGGATCACAGCCGCTGAAGAGAGTGTGCACTTTAGCCTCCGAAATGAACTTATCAGCGCGCTCTTTACATACGGCGTGATTACGAAAGGGGCTGACGGTCTCTGTGAAATCCTGAACCCGATTTATCTCTATTGCATTCTACAGACATTCAAACCGTTGATAAATGGGTTAGAGTACCAATACCTCCCCGAAGACACTGACGCGGGCTTCAGCGATTACCTCACACCTGCTGGACACATTGACCTCGTATCGCTCCTTGATAATTTCCGGGACTTCATCGGGCGTGCAGGTTTCCAGATTCTGCAGGTACCAGATATGCCACGAGAGTCCGTAGGCAGACACCTCCTGCTTGCCTATCTTGATCAGTTTGTTAAGCTCGTCGGCGGTGTGATGCACATCGAGGTGCAAACCGGGCGCGGGCGGATGGACCTCATCATTACCCACAATCAGCGAAAATATATTGTCGAAACGAAAGTTTGGAGAGGTGCCAGCCGCTATCAAGCAGGTAAAAAGCAACTCGCCGCATATCTTAAATTGGAGGGTGTAAGAAAAGGATATTATGTCGTATTTGGTCATCGGATAGAGCCAGAGCCGCGCTTGGAGACCGAAACAGTTGAGGGTGTGAAAATTCGGAGTTACGTGATCCCTGTGATACAAGAACTCCCTTCAACCCTTTAGCAACAACCTATATGCTGCTTAACTGTACTTTTCCCACCTTTATGCTCCTGAAGTCCGCGGCATCGACAACGGTTCTTTTCCCATTTCTGCGAACAGCAGTTTCATAACCAAATCCGCCTTCAACGCCGCATGCTCAGCGGAATTCCACAGGTTATTGACCTCTCCAGGATCCGCTTCCAAATCAAACAACTCGCCATACTCTCGGTTATAGTAGACGGTCAGTTTATAACGATCGTCAACGTAGGTTTTCACGTGCACCGTTGTCGGTTCGTGATGGTTTTCGACGATAATATGATCGCGTGCCTGTTCTGCTTGACCTGACCAGACCGGCATCTGATCTACACCCGTCATCGAGCGCGGAATGTCGATACCCGTGGCACTCAGGAACGAAGGTGCTAAGTCTACCAACGTCTGCAACGCCTCCGACTGCTGCCCCGCAGGCACGACTCCGGGGTGCCGCACGATGAACGGTACTCGGATCACATCTTCGTAATGGAACGCACCTTTTGCGATAAGTCCGTGTTGTCCATAAAAATGTCCGTGGTCGGACGTGAACACAACCAATGTATTGTCTGCAAGTCCGAGTTCATCCAGTTTTGCCAAGATTCTCCCGATATACTTATCCATTAGACTCACCATACCATAGTAGACGGCAATATCTTTAGCGAGTTCATCCCGATCCCGTAAATGCGACCTGAAACCGTGTACACCTTTCCCACTTTCGCGCCAATCGGAAAAATCGGGTTTTTGCTGTTGCGTTAGCTGAAAATGCGGCGGATTGTTGTCATGTTCGCCTTCCGTCACAGAAGGCACGGTTAATTCTGCTGGGTCATACATCGTATCCCACGGTTCCGGCACGAGATATTTCGGGTGTGGATCGAAGAAACTCGCCCAAAGGAAGAAGTTCTCGCCGTTCTGTTGGTACGTCTCCATGAGTGCGTTGGTGCGTTCCGCAATCCATGTATCGTAGTGGTATTCTTCTGGGATGGGCCACTTTCGATATTGCCCGCGGGCGTTCCCTGTCGGTGGCGCGAAATAATCTCGCCAATTGGTGCAACCGTTCTCTTCCATCCAGATGGCGTAGTGCTGTCCGACGTGTGCTTCGTCGGCATGATTGCGCGCCAGCTCAACATGTTCAAACCCGTAAAAGGGTTCGTTGAAACTCCGCCAGAAGTCTAAATCTTGGAGAATCGGATAGGATTCGAGGGATGGGAATTCTTCAGTCCCATGGAGCGGTTGAAAATGCGCTTTTCCAACAAGCGCAGTACGATAGTCTGCATCCGTAAAATCTTCACCGACAGTGTGTTCATCTTCAGAGAGTTTTGTGCCGAGGGACCAAGCACCGTGTTGGCTCGGATACTTCCCCGTGATGATAGATGCGCGCGTCGGCGTGCAAGTCGGATTCGGGCAATAGGCTCTATTGAAAAGTGTCCCTTGTTGTGCCAATGTATCCAAATGAGGGGTCTGGATTTCAGGGTTGAGGCAGCCTAAGGTGTTCCAATGCTGTTGGTCGCTGGTGATGAGTAAGATATTAGGTTTGGTTTCAGTTCCCATACGGTTTCCTTTGTATTCTATTTATTGATGGGAATCAGCATAGCACTTTAAAGGGATTAATTCAAGAAGAATGCTGTAGGAGGGGTTGTAACCCCGATTTTGGAGCGAATTAAATTCGGTTGACATCCTTCACAAAACATGTTATCCTTTTAGGCAGCATCGTGATTGTAAAGGAAAGTGAATGGACAACGAAAACCAAAACGAGCCAAGCACAGTTGATGGAATCCTCCGAAAAATAGAGGAAAAAGCCGATACTGGGGAATATCTTTACCGCGGTGAGCCTGAACACTATCAGGAAGATCCTTATTATGGAAAAGTTTCTTCAAATCTCTACCGCGTTTTCTTGGAAGACGACGAATTTGATGTTGAAGCAGAGCACTTTGACATAGAGGTAATCCAAGCAGAAATATTGGAGATGGCCAAGCTTTTTACACGAAAGACAGTTAATGAACTTAAACGCCTCGCTGAAATTCAGCACTATGGAGGTAAAACTAACCTTATTGATTTCACG
>JAPPDN010000678.1:0-10932 GCA_028824575.1 Candidatus Poribacteria bacterium
GTAGCAGCAAAATAACCCTGCCATTTTCATCAATATCCGGTGGGAGTCCGAAGAACCTTGTCAATGTAGGATAAATTCCTTGCTCCGGATTCGCTGGTGTAGCAACCTCAAAAGCATGCACTATTGATGCTACTGTTGCCACAGTGACTCGTGTGTTCCACTCAGCCTCCTCAACAAAGATATAGCAGAAATTGCCGATACCCTGTAAAACTGCGGAGACCGTGTATTGTTGCATACTCCTAAAGTCAGGGACAAAGAAGGTCCGTTGTGTACCAATCGGGAGTGCTGGTGCAGCTGGCAGCGCAGGGGCAGTCAGGTTGCCGGGCAGGTCAAGTGGTATTGTGTTCGCACCCGGGTCTCCGTCTGTTGTTGGGAGCGGACGGAACGGCATTTTTGTGTCCGACAAGTGCGGTGTCCCACAGAGGTATGCCGAACTTCGACACGGCAACCCTAAAAGCAACAGCATAAGGGTGAAAAGTATTATTATATTTTTCATCAGGAAGAACTATCAGCGTATAACCACCAATGATTTGAGCACCCACTTGCTCACGCTCAGCAAAGAGGTTTAGATGAGCCCAAGACACTTTAATTTATTGCTGACCGAGATAACTATTCCACTGAACACTGCCTGCTGATAGTCATAAACTATTCGCCAAATTTGACAGTGTCAAGTTTCTGGCGAAGTTCGGCGTTGTTGGGTTCAATCCGCACGGCATGCTCCAAAGTTTGCAATGCCTTCTCTTTCAAGCCTTTTTCAAGGTATGCATCAGCGAGATGTAAGAGAATCTCAGGTTGATCGGGTAGGTAGTGGTTCGCTCGCTCCAAAGTTTCTATGGCAGCATCCAATTTTCCTTGCCTAAAATAGACAAGCCCTAAACTATCAAGATAGGCACCGGATGTTGGTGCACTTTTGAGTGCACGGCGAATAAGTGTCGCTGCTTCATCTAATTTAATGCCCTGCTCTGCATAGAGATAACCTAATGCGTTGTACGCATCTGGTAATTCCTCCTGAGAGGGCTGCTCTATCGCCTTACGCAGGTAATTTTCTGCCCGCGTCACATCATCCAGCATTTGGTAAGCTATCCCAATACCTGTAAGCGCGGGGACATATTTGGCATCAACATCCAAAATTTTTTCAAAGGTATCCACCGCTTTTTGTGCTTGGTTGAACCTAAGGTAAATTTGTGCGAGTGTGTAACGGGTATCTCTGATACGAACAGCCAATTCAATACGTTCTGTACTTCTCGCGCGGCTGGTACGCGTTCCACTTCGCATTGAAAGCGCGCGTTCTTCTAATAAGGCGATAGCACTTGTGATATGATGTTCAGCCTTCTCAAAATTGCCTTGTGCCTGATAGGCAAGACTGATACCACTGTGTGCGTCAATTTCTGTCAAACCGGGGTTGCGAGGTGAACGGGGGACAGCACCACTTTCAAGCGACTCCAAAACAGTTTGAAAGGAGCGCACTGCCGCTGAATCGTCACCCGTCTGAAGGTAAAGTTGACCAAGACGGTTCCAGACCCTTATTTCTTCTGGACGGATGGTTATGACCCGCTCATAGGACAGCAAAGCTTCCTCAAGAAGGTTTTGGGTTTCATAGAGTTCTCCGAGCTCCCAATGATATTCAGCTTTAAATGGTAGGATACGGGTAAGTGCTTTGTAAGACGTGATTGCAAGTTCAATTTTGCCGAGATAGCGCGCGATACCACCGATGTAATAATGTGCTTCACCGTGATCGGGATCCAATTCAATAATTTGTTGTCCGACTGAAAGCATCTCCTCTTCTAATGCCTTGGTATCCCGGTTTCCACGTCCATTTCGATCTATAGAAGAAATGTACCGTTCTTTTAGTATCTTGGCAAGGATCCATTTCGCCTCTACATTTTCAGGATTAAGTTGAATGGCTTTTCTCGCATCTTCTTCAGCACCGTTAATATCTTGTAACCTTGGAAGAGATCGAAGCGCAGCACGTTCTGTATAGATGAAACTGATACCCTGTGCAGATAAGACTTTGTCTTCAGTGGATTCACTGTCAAACTCCAATTCCTCAATTAAAGCATCGTAGGCGACTTTGCTTTTGCGAATGTTGCGTTCGCCGGTTCTGCAATAAGCAGCCCACATCAGTTTTGCATAGATATCTGCTGCACGTGTCATGTCGGCGTTCAACGCTGTGTCAGCATCGGTGAGTGGTACCAACTCAGATGTTTCATCTGCAAGTACATCTGTTTCGGCGTGCGAACCACGTCCTAAAACGAAACTTACCGTGATGAAGACAAAAATCGTGAGCATGCCAAGATATTTCATCAATCTTCGGGCAGGAGGCCCCATCCTTTAGGTTGGGGAGGAATGCCCGCTCCTATAGTAAAAGTTGAGGCGTGTTAGCACTCTAAAATCAGACCGTTTCGCCCCTGTCGTTAAGCGTTTGTTTGCCAGACTGTATATTGAAAACAAACCCCTTGCGTTAACACCAGCAAGTCGTGTTAGACCGTATTTGACATGCCTAATCAATGTGTTTTTCACGAGGTTTCCTTGACCTAATACAGTGCCACCCACCCGTGCGCGTTTACCACCTTTCGACGCCTGTTGCCTATGCAACGCTCTTCGCTTTATCGGGATCGGTGAGACACAGAGTAAGTCCGTGTTATCAGGGATACCCGAACCCCCAACCGTGTGGTGCGCCAAGCACCAGGCATCTACGCAATGGGCATCAAAGGTTTCTGCTAACTTCTTCGAGGATTTCTTGAGACCTAACCTGTCTCGTATCTCTTTCGTTTCCCAACCTTGTAAAGTTAACAGTTCCCAGCGTTTCCGAATTTCGGTATAGAACCACTGTTTACCGACTTCAAGCGGACTAAAAGAGGTATTCCATTTCTTCGCACGTTCTATTGTTCGTGCCTGAATATCCTCGACACAAACATACGTTATGGGATAGAGTTTTGATAGCCACATAAGTATTCGTAGTTTCCAATCCCATCTCGCACGTGTCCCCGCGGGGATACGTTCTCTATTCGCAAGACGGTTGGTTCTGTTTTTTCGATTCGGACACTTCCGAGACCGCCGACTTCTACGTAACTCGCGACGTTTTTCAACTTTCTTAGCGACACCGCTATGAGCATCAGCTTGCACATTCAAATAGGTATGAGATTCTGATTTGACGGTAAAGCCTTCCTTCTGACTACCGGGGTCTACACCGACGACTATATCTTGTGTGTATGCGTCTTCGGTAGCATAGTTGAGCCGGATACAAAAGGTACCGTTAGACCAATACGGTGTGGCTAAGCCTTTCTTAATCAGCATACCCGCCTTGTTAGCACGCGTAGGCATCAACTTCTGACCTGTTTGACTCGTCACCGGAACAAACATTGTTTGTAATCTCCCTTACGGGTTGTGTATTGCCCCTTACAGATCACAATATCGTAGAGTGAATCAGACGAGGGGAGTATCCGAAACATTGTTTCGGCAGCCACGCCGAGATACTGCGATATATTACTGTAGAAAATAGTTTAACTTGTGGAGTGAACGTTTGGCGGACGCTTCGCACAAGCCCCATGCTTTAGCTTGGGGTTATTGACTTTTTCCTCCGTATGTAACAATCCACTATACACCCTACACATCCTCAAGCAGAGAAGACGAAAGTTCAATTTTAGCGGCATCGACAAGTTTTTCGTCGGCTTGAAGTGCCATGATACGCACACCTTGGGTATTGCGTCCGATGCGCCGAATGTCGCCAACAGCTGTTCGGGTAACATACCCGTTTGAACTAATGAGAACAAGCTCATCAATATCGGCAACGCGTTTTGCAGCGACAACTGCGCCGTTTCGGGTCGACTTTCCGATGGCGATGATGCCTTTCCCACCGCGTCTTTGAGAGCGATAAGCAGAGACAGCCGTGCGCTTGCCATACCCGTTTTCCGTGACAATCAACAAGGTATCATCTTCCTTAGATGCTTCTTGTCCGGTTTCGATTTCTTCCGCCTCAGTACCATCATCGTTAACAATAACCATTTGCGCTACAAAGTCATCAGCACCGAGTTCTATACCACGTACCCCGCGGGTATTGCGTCCAAGAGGTCTTGCATCTTTCTCACTGAACCGAATAGCGGTACCTTTGTGAGTAACAAGGATGACATCGGAATTGCCTTCTGTTACTTGCGCGCCAATAAGTTTGTCACCATCATCAAGTTTAACAGCAATGATCCCGTTTGACAATGTATTCTCAAAACTGGTGAGTGTTGTCTTTTTAACAATGCCTTGCTGTGTCGCCATGAAGACAAATTTATCCGTTGCAACTTCGCCAGCATCAGCTTCCTCAGCTCCTTGACTGCCTGCTTTCAGATATACCGTAACATAAGCGGTGATGTTTTCATTGCGTGCCAATCGGAGTAGATTAACAACCGCACGTCCAACTGATTGGCGACGCGCTTCAGGTATTTGGTACACTTTCAACGTATAGCATTTGCCCAAATCCGTGAAAAACAGAATGTTTTGATGAGCAGTCGCGACGAAGATGTGCTCCAAAAAATCGCCATCCTTTGTCGTAGCTCCCTTAATCCCAACGCCCCCACGATGCTGTTTTCGATAGGTGTCCATCGGCAACCGCTTGATGTAACCAGCGTGGGATAAAGTAACCACCATCTCTTCGTCAGCGATGAGATCCTCAACCTCAAATTCTTTGACCTCGCCGGTAATTTCAGTGCGCCGCTCATCACCGAATTTCTCTCTGAGAGTTTCAAGTTCTGTTCGGATAATATCCGTTATTAGCGTCTCACTGGCAAGGATTGCACGGAATTCAGCGATACGATCTAATATTTCCGTATATTCATCATGAATACGCTGGCGCTCAAGTCCGGTCAACTGGCGGAGCGTCATCGTGAGAATTTCTCTTGCTTGCTGCTCACTGAGTTGGTACGTATCCCGAAGCTCCTGTTCCGCTGCTTGCGGGGATTCAGCTGTTTGGACAAGTTCTATAATCGCCTCAAGGTTCTGTAGTGCTAAGAGATACCCTTCAAGGATATGATTTCTGCGTTCGGCACGAGCGAGTTCAAATTGTGTGCGCCGGCGAACCACATCCCGTCGATGCTCAAGATAATAGTGTAGAATCTCCTGAAGCGTTAGAACCTTCGGAAGCCCCTCTACAAGGCAGAGAAGGTTCGCACTGAAGTGCGTCTGCATCTTTGAGTGTTTGTACAACTGATTCAGAATAACCTGAGCAATTTCTCCGCGTTTAAGGGGGATGACGATGCGGATCTCTTTGTCAGACTCATCCCGGATGTCGCTAATCCCAGTGATAGTTTTGTTGACTACCAATTGATACATTTGCTCGAGCAACTGATTTTTCTTTACCTGATATGGAATTTCTGTGATGACTATTTGTTCCCGCTCGGTTTCCCCTTTAGCATCAGAGATTCTTTCTATGATTGCTTTGGCCCGGACAGTCATACTTCCTCTACCGGTGGTGTACATCTCCTTGATGCCGCTGGTACCAACGATAACCCCCGCAGTCGGAAAGTCGGGACCCATGATGTGTTCCATCAGCGTTTCTGAGTCAGCATCTGGATCTGAGAGTTTGCGGAGCAGTGCCTCAATCACTTCACCCAAGTTGTGCGGTGGTATGCGCGTGAGATAACCGACACCAATACCAGTTGTACCGTTGACAAGTAGGTTAGGGAAGAGACCCGGAAGAACTGTTGGTTCTTCGACAGAGTCCTTGTAGTTGGGTTGAAAATCAACCACCTGCTTATCAATGTCAGTGAGCATCTCTTCGGCGATAGCTGCAAGTCGGCATTCTGTATAACGCATCGCGCCCGGTGGATCGTCGTCAATGCTGCCGAAGTTCCCTTGTCCATCTACGAGCGGATATCGCGTGCTAAACGGTTGTGCTAAACCGACAAGCGTACCATAAATGGGGCCATCACCGTGTGGGTGATAGTTCTTCATCACCTCCCCTACGACGGCGGCACATTTGTCATAGGGCCGGTTCGCGGTGAGATTTATCTCTCCCATAGCATAGATAATCCGACGTGTGCTTGGTTTGAGACCGTCACGGACATCCGGTATCGCGCGATTGGTATTAACACTCATCGCATAGGTGAGATATGACGTTTTCAGTTCATTTTCTATGTTGCGTTCTTGGATATTTTCCATATATTTTTTCGGCTATCAGTCGTCGGCTATCGGTTTTCAGCGAAGAGGGCTGATTGCGTAAAACCCTCTTTTTTGACAACTGATGGCTGACGATTTCTTTCAATTACGAGCGATATAGCGTTGATAGTTCGTAAACAACGCTTTATCGGGATGTCCTCCTCTAAGCACCGTACAGGTCAAGATTTACCTGAGTGCCGTAGCGTTCTATAAATTCGCGACGAGGTTCCACAATATCCCCCATGAGCAGTGTAAAGATGCGGTCAGCTTCAACGGCATCTTCAAGTGTCACCCTAAGTAGAACACGCTCGTCCTGGCGCATTGTGGTGTCGCGCAACTGTTCAGCGTTCATTTCAGCCAAGCCTTTGTACCGGGTAATCGTAAGGCCTCGGTGTTCCATCTCAAAAAGGTGCTGCACGAGCGAGACAACATCATCTGTATGATGAATGTCACCATTTTCGGACTGGACGCTAAACAACTTTTGGTTTTCTGAATCGCTTGAGTCATCCGTCTTTGCTGCAGGCAAGAGGTCTGTGTCTTGGATGTGAAACTCAGCGAGTTTCTCAAGTTCCTGTCGCAGTTCGTGCCGCCAAGTTCGAGGGGTCGGGTCAATCGCACTTTCAGGATCTACTGCTGCTGGTGCGTTTTCAAAAAGCATCGTCTGCGTACTCGCATCGGATGATACTTGTTCGGATTCAGGAGGTTCTTGCGATGCCATGATAGTGTCACTCCCCTGAGAAGGAGATATATCAAGCATCTCAAGTAGTTTGTCTATGTTATCAGATGTATCAGTTCCGTTCGTCTCGATTGCTACAGTGTGCTCAGATTCTTCAATGTTAGAAAACTGTGTTTGTGTTACACCGCTTCGCTTGATTTGATCGAGGAGCATTTGAACCTTGCGTACGGCATTAGAGACGGTTCTATACTCAGATGCTGTGTAAGGCGTACCCCGGCGAGCATTTGTTATTTGTACCGTGTCAAGGGCAAGGGTAAGGAGATAATCTTCCATCTGCTCATCGTCTTGCAAATATTGTGAACTTCTACCTCTTTTGACTTGGTAAAGTGGCGGTTGAGCGATGTAAAGATGACCAGAGGCAATGAGTTCGGGCATCTGGCGGAAGAAAAAAGTTAAAAGTAGCGTGCGTATGTGCGCGCCATCTACATCGGCATCTGCCATAATGATGATTTTTGCGTATCGGAGCTTTTCGAGGTTGAATTCTTCAGCACCGATACCTGTTCCCAAAGCGGTTATAATGTCAATGACTTGTGCGTTTTTAAGTATTTTGTCAAGCCTTGACTTGTCTACATTGATACCTTTACCTTTTAGAGGTAGAACGGCTTGATTCTGCCGATCACGCCCCTGTTTAGCCGTACCACCAGCGGAATCACCCTCTACGAGAAAAAGTTCCGTTCGGGTAGGGTCACGTTCAGAACAGTCGGCGAGTTTTCCGGGCATTGAGGCGGAGTCAAGCACACTTTTGCGGCGGATAACCTCACGCGCACTGCGGGCGGCTTCACGCGCTCGCGCGGCATCAATGGATTTTTGGATAATACGTTTAGAGACACTCGGGTTTTCTTCCAAAAGCGTTCTGAGCCGGGAACCGACAAAAGTTTGGACAATACCTTCAACCTCTGTATTTCCAAGTTTTGACTTCGTTTGCCCCTCAAATTGCGGATCCGGAACTTTGACACTAATAATAGCCGTCATTCCTTCGCGGATGTCTTCACCGGTCAGGTCTATTTTAACGTTCTTCAGGAGATCATTGGCGTTGGCGTAAGTTTTAAAAACACGAGTGAGCGCGCTTTTGAAACCGCTTTCGTGAAAACCACCTTCCGCTGTGCGAATATTATTCGCGTATGAACTTATGTTCTCCGAGTAAGAAGTGTTAAATTGGAAGGCGATCTCTACGGCAACATCTGATTGAATGCCTTCCATGTAGATAGGTTCCGGATGGAGTACCTCTTTGTTCTGGTTGTAATAGGTAACAAAAGAAGCGATGCCACCATCGTACTGAAAAATGGTCGGCTCAGCATTATCTTCATCGCGGGCATCGTGAAATTGAATGCGGACACCTTTGTTCAGGAAAGCGAGTTCTCTGAGTCGGTCGCGAAGCGTGTCGTGTGAGAAATCGAGGGTATCAAATATTTCTGAATCAGGCATAAACGTGGTACGGGTACCAGTTTTATTACTATTACCAATTTTTTCTACAGATGTCTGCGGAATACCACGCGCGTAGCGTTGTTCGTAGGTTGCACCGTTCTGCTGGACTTGCACATGAAGCCACTCAGAAAGCGCATTGACGCAAGAAGCACCGACACCGTGCAAACCACCGGCGGTTTGGTACCCGACCTGCTCGCGACCGTCAAATTTGCCGCCAGCGTGCAATGTCGTCATCACTACCTCAAGTGCTGAGACCCCTGCTGTCGCATGCATGTCAACTGGAATACCACGACCATCATCGGCGACGGTAACACTACCATCAGTATGGAGTTGTACGTTGATCTGTGTGCCGTAACCTGCACCAATCTCATCTATGCAGTTGTCAACCAACTCTGTGACAAGGTGATGTAATCCAGCGGGACCGGTACTGCCGATGTACATGCTCGGGCGTTTTCTAACAGCTTCAAGACCTTCAAGGATTTGGATGTCACTCGCCGTGTATGTTCGTTCATCTTTTGACATTTCTAATTGTGATACCTCACTGTGAATTGATCCGTGCCTATAACATATGATGTTATCTCTTTTAAATTAGCGACCCAAAGGCGCAATCCACCCTATTGTTATCGCGCTTAGATACTTAAAATAGGATACCTTATTTTAAAAGTTTTGTCAAGGCTTTTCTTTACTCTGTGTAATGAATAATTGCCGCAAGGAAATTTTTAAATCAGTATCCGTTACATCAGCTGTTGCCTGCTCAATTTGTTCTAATTCTTTAGGAGTTGGTGTCCGAACATTGCTTGAGCGAGACATTGATGTTGTGGTCTTTGGCATTTCTGAATCAGTGGAGGCACGTTTCGTGTGACAGGGTGTTGTTTGATGCGCTTGGCGTAACTCTATCCGGAGATCTGTAAGAACAGGTTGCCCTAATTCCGCGTTCAGGTCTGCTATAATCCTCTGTTTATGGAATGATAGTTCTGTTCTGTACGGAGGATATTCCGTGTAGACTTTCAAAACGCCGTCCGACAGCGATACTGGAACTGTTTTCGTCCCAAGCGGTGTCCCGAGACGTTTGCGCCAAAGGACAAAGACTTTCTGCTCAAGCATCTTGGGCTCGAAGTCGCGGGAGCGGGTGAGTTCGGTGAGGAGGTCGCGTAGGTTTTGGGTTTTGCGCATTTTTATACTCGTTGGTGTGACTTTAGAAGCACACGAGTGGTAGTGTGTTAGGAGGACTCGTTGGTTTCGGCGGCATAACTTATCTGCGCGTTCTCTACCGTCAAAACATTCGGTTGATCAAGATGATTTACAAGAGGTTCGGCGTGTGTAGCTGTAATGAAGGTTTGGGCACTTAAATTTTCGAGAACCTCTAATAAGTACCCTATCCGCTTGTAATCTAACTCTGAGGTAACATCATCCAATAAAACTATTGGGTCCCTGCCTGTCAGGTGTCGAATCAGTTTTAGTTCTGCTAATTTGAGTGCCAATGCAATAGTCCGCTGCTGCCCTTGTGATCCATAAGATCGTGCTACCTCTCGAAATACTCCTGTTTCAGGATCCAAATCTTGTGTATCATTTTCACTATGGCAGTAAGTGATACGTTCTTGGGGTCCGCTCTCCAGCTCAATGAGGAAATCATCTCGGTGTGGGCCGACTAAGGTTGTACCTCTCTGTAAATCTGCCTCGCGTGAAGCATTTAATGATGTGCCAAAATGTTTGGCTACCTTCTCTTCATCTTCACGGGTGGTCTTAGACTCCGCTAACAAGTTGGGGGCAGCGGTTTCTGAAGTATTGCATGCGATGCCGTCGATTGACGTATCGTTCGACACCGATGCCGAACGATACGTCAGCGCGATATCTTCTAAATCGCCGGTAAGTTTTTGGTGGTTTTGGATCGCGTGCGCTTTCAGTTGATGAAAGATTTCCAATCGCTTTATAGTGATTGCGGTACCATGCATGAGCAGCAATTCATCCCAAGCATCCAATTGCGTTACGCTTGCAAACGTCGCGCGAATCTGCTTTAGCAACTCATTTCGTTGTTTGAGAACGAGATTGTACTTTTGCAAATTTTTTAGGTATTCGTTGTCAATCTGTGAAATTAGGAGATTTAAGAACCGTCGCCTTTCTGAAGGTCCTCCCTTCACTAATGTCAGCGACTCTGGTGAAAAAAATACAACGTTAAATTGACCAATCCATTCGGAACGTTTTGTCTGGAGAATACCGTTTTTCTTCAGTCTAAACTGTCCGCGTGCCTGCTTTATCGCCTCAAGAGATGTTACTTCATCACTCCCATTCCTCAGTGTCCCTTTTAGATAGAATCCTGACTCATGATGCCGAATCAATTCGGCATCATGAGTCGCACGATGAGATTCCGCAGTGCAAAGAAAATAGATTGCTTCAAGCAAACTGGTTTTCCCTTGGGCATTCCCACCGACGATTAAGTTAACAGGTTTAGGGAAGTCTACTTCGCAATTGATATAATTACGAAAATTTCGTAAGACGATATGATTTAATAACATCTTTTTTGGGTGTAAATATTTTCATTGAGTCTGGTAGAAAATTTATCAACTTTTAGCACTTATCCACAATCTCTAATATTAATACTAATTTCTATATAAATTTATATAGTACTTAGT
>JAPPDN010000678.1:10942-11172 GCA_028824575.1 Candidatus Poribacteria bacterium
GGGGCTGTTGATAAGTGGATAACTCACCTGAAGGCTTATGATCATTGACAAGTACCCTGTTGATAACTTGTTGATAAATCAGAGAGTTATCAACAAGTTATCAACAAAACCATACAACAGTCAAGTTATGCACAAGTTATGCACAAGTTATGCACAATGTTTTAACATAGTTATCAACAAGTTATCAACAGGTTTAGGATGCGGTATATCGTTTAAAAATGCCTCACAAA